>JAJZEY010000457.1 GCA_021805585.1 Planctomycetota bacterium | reverse complement strand
TGGAGTGTGGGTACCTGGTCAAGACATTGGTCTATGGCGGCCTGGAATTCTTTGAAGTTCGGGTAGTGGCGCGAGTTGATCGTTGTTTTTTTGACGAACTTCCAGAGCCGTTTGATCAAATTCAAGTTTAGGGAACAGTCAGGCAGAAACAATAATTCGATCCGGCGTGTTGCGGCGAGTTGCTGGACCAGGTGGCAGCGTTGATACAGGGCATTGTCCCGGGCGGTCATCTGGGCGTCGAAATCGATATTCGACGAATCCTCGGGGAACCAGCGACGTTCCCCCCGCCACATTCATTATGCACCCATACCGCATCAAGCAATGAGCTTGGTGCGGCTGAACCCGACGCATCCGCACCGCCCGCATCACTGCTGCCAAGCCCCTCCACAAAATAATTGTGGTCATCGGCTACCGTAAAATTATATAACAATACGCCTTTGGTTTCAGCAACGCTGGCCGTGCCCGAAGCCGTTTCGGGCTTCGCCTTTCCGATGGAATGCGAGATGGACGCTGAATTATGGTTTGGATGCCGGTTTGGTCGACTCAACCATGCCTTTGACCTGGAAGGGCGTAGGCGAGGAGTTGTTAAAATCTTTCAAAAGCAGATCGTAGCGGTAGTCGCGCACCGCCAGCAGTCGAATGCGTGATGCGGACGGGAGAATGCGATACACCGCCAGTACATGGCGTTGGGGATCCGCAAGCAAGAACCCCCAGTCGTTACGCCCCAGCTGCGCCGGCAGCAGATAGGTGCCATCGGACATGCGCATTGCCCCGCCCATTGGCGGTGCCGCCTGTGCGCTTTCCGCCAGGGAAATATCCGCAGGAAAAGCCTGGTCAGAGGTTCGATGAAATAGCATCACCAGCCCATTGGCGAGCAACGCGATTGCCGCACACCAGATTGCAGGCACAAGACCAAAACGCCGATGTTCACCATTGATTTTCATGGCCACATACTAAGCGGTTGGCCGGTTCGTTCGCAAGTGCCCATACCAGGCGGGTCGCTGGGCCGGGGATAGCGTCCGCCCATTTTGCCGGCGGGCGAAGGATTTTTCAGGCCACGTCCCGACGAATCGGGATACTCCGCCGCTTTTGGCTGTTGGCGGCACCTTTTTGCCTTGGAATTTTCAGTTCGATGGGCACGTTGAGGCCGCCGTCAGGAACATGGCAGGCACTCGTCTATTTTGCCGGTGCGGCAATCGGCGGCGCGATGGCGGAAGATCCAAGGGGGTCCCATGCGCGGCCATCACGCAGCAGAAGAGTATCGGCTTCATCCGGTCCCCAGCTTCCGGGCGCATAGGATGAAAGTTTCACCGCGTCGGCCTTCCAGGCATCTTCAATCGCATCAATAATCGCCCAGGAACCTTCAACTTCGTCACGGCGGATAAACAATGTTGAGTCGCCGATTATGGCATCCAGCAGCAAGCGTTCGTATGCCTCCGGCGAATAGCTGCCAAAGGCTTCATGATATTCAAAATCCATGGCCGCACGGGCGATTTGCGTCAGGGTGCCCGGGATTTTCGCATTCATGAGCAGTGAAATTCCTTCATTAGGCCCGACGCGCACCTTAAGGACATTGCGTTCCAGTCGGCGGCCCGGTGCGTTAAAAAGCACGTCCGGTGCGGAATTAAAATGGATATTCACTTCCGAGCCTTGCAGCTTCATCTGCTTGCCGCTCCGCAGATAAAACGGCACGCCCTGCCACCGCCAGTTGTTTATATAAAGCTTTACCGCCGCATAGGTTTCGGTTGTGCTTTCCGGGGAAACACGGTCTTCCTGGCGATAGGCCTTGACGGGCCTGCCTTTATTTTCACCGACCGCATATTGGCCACGGACCGTCCATTGGGCGGCCTGTTGGGTTGAATAGGACGGAATGGATTTAAGGACGCGTACTTTTTCATCGCGTATCGCATCGCCATCCAGGGCCACCGGCGGCTCCATGGCAATTAACGTCAGCAATTGCATTAAATGATTCTGCACCATGTCCCGAAGGGTGCCGGCACTTTCAAAGTAACCGCCCCGGCCTTCCACTCCCAGCGTTTCGCCTACGGTAATCTGCACATGGTCCACATATCGGCGGTTCCAGATTGGTTCAAAAATACCGTTGGCGAAGCGCAGCACCAGCAGGTTCTGCACGGTTTGCTTGCCAAGATAGTGGTCAATGCGAAACACCTGCGATTCATCAAAAGCCCGATTGATGCGGTTGTTGAGTTGCCGGGCGGTCTGCTGGTTGCTGCCGAACGGCTTTTCCACAATCACCCGTCGCCATGAACCGGCGTTAAACGGGTCAATATTCCCAAGGCCCGCATCCCCAAGGTGATCAATAATAATTCCAAATTCCGCCGGACTCGTGGACAGGTAGAAAAGCCGTCGTCCCCCGGTGCCATGCTTCTGGTCTATCTGTTCCAGACGTTGGGCGAGGTCGCGGTAGCCATCGGCATTTTCAAAGGAACTTTGGTGGTAATATATGCGTGGAGCCAGGTCGCGCCAGATGGCTTCATCAGTCGGTTTGCAGCGTGAAAATTGATTGATAGCGTCGTGCATTTCCTGGCGAAACTGTTCATCGGTTTTGGGACGCCGCGCGAACCCGACCACAACGGTCGATTTGGAAAGCAGATTTTCGCGGCTTAAATTATAGATTGCCGGCAAAAGCTTGCGCGCCGTCAGGTCCCCGGTGGCACCAAAGATCACAATCACGCACGGTTGCGCGGAGGATCCCGCGGATTCGCCGGTTTGCTTTGTTGACTGGGGGGGCAGCTTTTCCGACATTCCTTACACTCCAATGCCTGCGCTTGAGCATTCCAAAACCGGAGGTATTCTAGACGCAACTTGCCGCGCGGCCAACCCCGTCGGCTGAATCGTATGATTTACTAATTCCTTTTCTGGAAGCAAAGCATGAATCAGACCAATGCAACCACGGGCGAAAATCTATTGTGGGCACCCTGGCGACTGGATTACATCCGGTCTGTAGCCACCGGCCTGGAAGACTGCTTCCTGTGCCAGTATGCCGCCGCCCCGCAGGCTGATGCCGCAAACCTGGTCATTACCCGTTCGCCCCATGCACTGCTGGTTATGAACAAGTTTCCGTATGTTAACGGCCATCTTCTGGTGGCACCGTATCGTCATGCGGCAGACTTAGGAGAGTTAGCTCTCGAAGAACGGTCATCCATGATGGAGCTGGCCGCGCATGCGCAAAAGCTTCTGTTCGGTGCGATGAATCCACAGGGGTATAACATCGGCATCAATCAGGGGCGCTGCGCCGGTGCCGGCCTTCCGGGACATGTCCACATGCACGTGGTACCGCGATGGAGCGGCGATGTGAATTTTATGAGCGTCGT
>JAJZEY010000084.1 GCA_021805585.1 Planctomycetota bacterium | reverse complement strand
TACGACGGCAAGGTGAACCTTCAGGATTTCACGATCTTTCTGAATAATTATGGCCAGTCGCTTGGCACCGGCCTGCTGCCCGCAGTGGCGGTTCGCAGCGGTTTTACACGTTCGGTTCCGGAACCGAAATCTTTGGCCTTTTTGGCGTTGGGCGCAACGCTTCTGCTTTTGCGCCGCGGCGACAAATCGCTGCTTTCAGTCAGGCGTTAATCCATGCCGTCGCCCGCACGCAGAAAACCTCAGCCCGGTTCGTAAAACAGCCGGCGCAGACCCGGCAATTCACCTTTCACATCCGCGCAGGTTCATATCCACAACTAAACAACCGCGGCCCACTTTCCCGGCCCCTGGAAATTCCGGATTTTAAATCTCAAATCCGATATATCGCTCTTCTTTTTTATGCCGCCCCATTATTCATTTGTTTTCATCATTTTCCACGTTTCATTTTGCAACCATCCGGCACCGGCAGTCGCATGATGCCAGGCCCGCAGATGACCACGATCCATCCGTTGAAGTGGCGCAACGGGAATATGGGCCGCACGCCACGGCAGCAACTTGCTTATGGCATTCCAGTGAACCAGGTTCCCGCCCATCAATTGCACTTCCTTGCCATAGCCGCGTGAAAGCAGATTTCCATATCCACTGGTCCGCGTGGCCCGCGCCCCATGGGTTAGCTGAAGAAATACGCCATAGCCGGCGGGACCTATAATCGTGTTATCAAGGCAGACCGATTTTGCGCCCGCACTGGACAACACGACCACCGGCGAGGGGTAAGGCGTTTGAATAGTGTTATGCACCAGAAACAGCGTACCGTTGTGCGGACCGCCACCATCCTGTCCGAAATGAATCACCTCATGATTGCCGGAGGTGTGCGGGCTTTTGACAATCAGGCAGCCGAGGATCACCGCGTCGCTGTTGGCCGCCCCGGTATTGACCCGGTCATCCACAAGGTCAATCTCTCGATTGGCGGAATCATGTATATAGCAGTATTCGATCCAGGTAATATGACAGCGACTTTTGATATTGTGCCCGGTCAGGCTGTGCGAAATATCGCACCCCAGAATAATCGCACTGGTCCCGCCCAGGTACAGGTTATGGTTGTATCCGGCATGGTTCATGGTACCGTTCCGCGTAATGCGGCAGAATTCAATCCGCTGGTTTGCGCCGCTGTGCGAGCGCAAGTCACCATTGCTCATAATGCCCATGTCGTTGCCGTGGATAATGCAATGGCTGATCGTGATGCTGTCGGCACCGTTGATGCGCACCCCCGCGCCATTGCCCGCATGGTTGTGCGCGCCGGAGATATTCAAACCGCGCAAGACGCATCCGTCGGCACCGGGATTAAACTGAAAAACCGCACGTGGAATTTGGCCCCGTCCCGAATAATTAAATCCCGTCCCGCTTAGGCCAACGGCACGGTGTTTGTACGCACTTTCTATTGTGATTCGCGGTTTGTCCATTTCCACCGCTACTTTCGTATACGCGCGGCCGTTTGCCCGCGGCCAGACGCGAATAACATCCCCCGGATGAGCCGCGGCCACCGCCTGCATGATAGAACCGAGTGGTTTTCCCGGTCCCACGTCCAGAACGCGCGCTGCGCAGACCCGCGGGATGGCAATCCAAAAACACGGCAACAGCACGGCGATTCGAATGAACGGTCCAAATAGCGTCGCAGGGTCGCCCCATACCGCATTGGGTTGATGTGTCTTCATAAATCCTCTTCTTTGAATTGCCGCAGCCGACGGTTTAAAGGCATTTTATGGTACATAGCATGGGGCGCACAACTCAAGTTGTTAATTGGACGAATTGACGCGGCTGGCGGTCGAATTGAATGTTTCATTTGGTCCATGTTTATTGTCGGCCCGACGCATTGGCGTAACCGCCAAGGTCTCCTATCATGCTGTTTATGAAAAGAGGCTTCGCATATCCAACCCGTCGGCCCCGGAACAGTTCCAGCGATCAACCATTCGCCTGGCCATCGGAATTTCGCCGCGTGATATTTCGGCTGGTCCTGCGGTTTCTTCCGCTTTCACTGGCTTTGGCCGGGGGACTGGCCGGCTGCTCAGTTACAAAAAAGACCGTCATTCCGCAAATTCCCGTTGCGCCAAGACCCGCGTCCGCAACCGAGTCCAAATTGCCTTCCGGTTCCGCCCCGACCAGCCAGGCCGTTTCCGGACATTCATCCCTGGTGCCGCTGTACAATTCGGTTGCGGAGGTGCAAATTCTGCGGCTGCGTCTTCCCCTTGGGCGCTTCACCGGCAATAAAAAAATCTGGCGGATTCTTTCCCCCGTCGCAGCCGACCGGCGCACGCAACATCTGCTGGCGGCCAACGGAATTCGCAGCGGAACGGCATCGTTTAAACAATGGCGGCACATTGCTCCGTGGCTCAATAAGCCTGGAACAACGTCGCAGCGCATTTACTGTCAGCTATCCGGAATCCATCCGGTTACCGTGACCGTGCGATCGAACGTGCGGCGTGAACTGCTGGCGTATGTGAACGCGAAAAACGCGTTGACCGTGCGCAGCTTCCAAAATTGTGACAACGACATTCTGCTTGCCGCGCATTTGCTGGAGCATTCACCGGACACGGTCATGCAACTGGAACCGGCTGTGCGACTTGGCACGGTCACGTTTACCCGCGGTCCGCATGCGCTGGGCTTAATTCAGGGCACCCGCCCGGTGGAGCATCTTTTCCCCCGATTACAGATGACCGTGCAAATTGCCCCAAAGCACTTCGTGGTTCTGGCCGCCGCGGATGCGACCCGTCGGCCCACCGCCATCGGCTCGGCGTTTCTTTCGGAAACCCGGCGCGTCCCCCCGCGGGAAACGGTCCTGCTGTTTATTCCCATGAATGGCGTCAAATAAGGCTGTATCATATCAATATATTTGAATTATACCGGGCCGGAAGGTTACCCCGGCTCGGTTGGGTGTGCGCGATGTTGTCTGGATGGTGGTTAGAGGGCGGGAATCGTGGAGGCCCGATTTGTCGGGCCAGACCGCCCGACCCCAAAAAACAGGTAGACCCCGTGCGCTCAGCCGGCCGCCTATTGGCATTCAGCCTAGAAACAGGTCTGAACCGCATTCCACATGATCGGCATCAACTGTTTCGGTCGAACTCATCCGAATCACCGTTTCTGGTTCGTTACGGGCGAACCCCGGCCGGTCCGCCATCGAAATGCGCAGTGATTCGCCGGTCGTATAACGGGTGCGGCTTTCGAATACATCCGATGGCCGCGCCGCCATGTCCAGTCGCGCCGACTTTGCACGGGCCGCAGCGGAAGTATCCACGCGGCCAACAGAACCTAATTTATGCATCACCATGACAGGCTCCTTTGCATTCG
>JAJZEY010000449.1 GCA_021805585.1 Planctomycetota bacterium | reverse complement strand
ATGGGAACGCCGATGCAGAGCATGGCATCGGCGATATTAAAAATCCATGGCCAGTGGTGAAGCCGAATAAAATCCCGCACACCGCCATGATTAAATACACGATCGTACATATTTCCCATGGCTCCGGCCAGAATAAGTCCAAGCGCAATATGAGTGGGCCACTGCCACCGATAACTGCTCATGAACACATAAACCACAAAAGCAATGGCCACCAGACTCATCAGTATAAAAAGGAGTGCCAGTCCCTGGCCAATGCCGAAAACGGCGCCATTATTCAAGGTTGTCTGGAACTTCAGCACATCGGGAATAACCACAACATGATGGGTTTGAGCCTGCGGACCAAGTTCACGAAACGCGATGACTTTGGTGGTTAGATCGGTCGCCACACCCACCGTCACGACTCCGATAAATCGCAACCACGCCAGGGGCGATAGCGCCGCAACCTGAACTGCCCGGCTGTTGGCGTCCAAGCCAGACGCAGAGACTGAATCATTTAACGGACCGGTTCCAGGCACAATATCATCCATTCATCACCGAAAGGGCAAACCGCGGGCGGTGGTTAGCCCCCCGCAACGGTTTATACGCTCCAAATAGAGCTATCCCGGATTACGCACCGCAATTCGGGCGTCAAAGTTCGGACGGAAAAAGCAATCATCCGCCGAAAGCCGCGTCGCGATTGTAATGCCCAACGGCATGGCCGCAAAGGGGGGAAAAACGGACAAGACGTTTGGCCACCAGGATTGGAGAGGGAGAACAGTTGAAATTTGACTGGAAAGCAACTGAAGGGAAATGCTTTTGGTTACCGCGCACCGGGAAAAATCACCGACTCGGCACGCAATGGGTTCTGATCGTCGCGTTCGCGATCGCGAAACGTACCGTTGCCGCCGGTCATCAATTTTTGGTTCATGTTTCAGCCGGCCGGCAATGCCTTCGCGACCAGGCGTATGTCATCATTGAAGTGATGCGCGAAGCGTGGCGGGGTCAGCGCGTCGAATGGCACCGGCCAGCGAAGTGAGCAGTCGCTGGGCGCTGGCACTCTGACCGTCGGATAAATTTTCCAGAACCAGAATCCGCCCCAGACTCCGATGGGCAAAAGAGCAAATGGCAAACCGATGGGTGGATCGCCAGCGTCCCATGCCCAGATGTGCCAGATCCGCCGCCAGGGCAAGGTTTCCGGTCGCATCCGAACTGCGCGATTTTATCCGAGCGTAATCCGCGGCAAGCCGCTTCAGCCATTTGCCGCGGCCGTTGCGCGCGAATTTTGCGGCCAGCGGCACATTTTCCAGCAGAGATAAACTTTCCACGGCAAGGCGGGTGTTGGCCTGGCGGTTGGTCGGATCGTGGCGCACTGTGTGCTCCAGTGCCGGAAGGGCTTGGGAGAATTTTCGGGCATCGGCCACCAATGCGCCCACCCGGCGCATGGCTGGTTCCAACGTGCGGCGCTGCGGCCTGGGCAGCAGAATCGCAAATCGTCTGGCTGTTTGCAAAGACACCGCGGCCCTGCGAAACCGGCCCGCGCGCACCTGCAATTCAGCCAGATTCGCCCAGGCGCGTACGGTCAGGCGAACCAGTTCATGAGATGATATATGCATATATATATGTAAAATATTGGCCAGCTCATGGGCCAGTTCGCCCGCCTGAGCCAGAGTCGGTTGTGAGAAGGCTGGACAAAATAACGCGGCGAAGGTCTGCACCTGCCCGGCGGGGCACCCGCCCTTGTTCACCTGCCGGCCCGCCGCAAGCAGCAAAGACCGCCGGAGGCCGGAAGAATCAGCCTTTCCCTCTGCGGATAAAATAAGGGTTAAAAACCTTGCAGGATTGCCGTTGGCCGTGGCGCGAAGTGGTTTAATTAATCTGGCGCATGCCGCCGTATCCTGGGGCGAACAAAGGGGCTTTACCAGCAACGCATAAGGCGACGCCCAGAAGCCACGCGACAGCCGGGCGACATTCCAGAGCCTATCCTGTGGCCGCACCTCCGCGGGCGGCGAGGTGGGTTGTGTGGCGCCCCCATTGCCGGAATCAGAATCGTTGCCAAAAAGCAGTTCCCCCGGCAGCGGCTTCTGAGCCTGAAGCGTGGTGACCGCCGCACATAACAGGCCCGCGGCAAACAAGCCGGTAAGACCGGCCAAACCGACGGGTCGAAGCGGTCGAAACAGGAACCGGGTAAAGTCATTCATAAGTTAAATTCCAGAATCCAAGCCCCTGGGCAGCCATTGTCATGAATCAGATCGTCTCTGAAGCCCACTTTCCGCTTCGCCCCATTGCCCCCCTGCTCAGTTGATATTCAATGGCGACAACCTCATTTTTAACCGTCGTGGTATTTCAATCTCCAACGGCCAGAAGTCAGGCGGAGTGAAGTATCTGCCCATCCGCTGACGTTTTCTATCCGGTAAATAAATATCCAATTGCGCCCGGGGGCGCTAACACTTTCGGCCAACAGGCCGAAGCCATCGCATCGGCTGTATATCCATCGGTTTAAACGCAAAAGCCGCCGCAATGTTTCACGCATAAACGAAAACGGATTCAGTTATCAGACCCGATTTATCTGACACCGGCCGTGCGGTGCGATCCGCATTATGGTTTGGTCTCCGGATCTGTGGGCAGCAATAGCGGTGTTCCAGACGGCTGATTGGATTCTGTCGCCGCTGGAGCAGGCGCGGTTTGGGGCGGCGTGAATGTGGGTTGACTTTTCGCGTTGGCGGGCAAAGTGGCCGCGGGCGCGGCCCGGGACGTTGGGCGAGCCATGCCAGAGCCAACCGGCTTAGCGTTCGATCCGACCGGCGCCTTAACCGCTGTTGGCGCGACGGCTGGTGGCAGGAGCGGGTGAACATCCTGGCCAATTGGCAAATCAACCGATTCACAAAGTAAAATCAGAGGCAGCTTGTTGTTGTCCCAATGGTTCAACTGATAATAAGACTTTTCCAGGCCGCCAGCACGAATTTGCAGCGTCATGCTGTTTCGCTGGTAGCGGTCAATCCGACTGTGCCAGTAGGACCAGGTAAACGCGCCGCGCAGCAGATGAGCCTTGCGTACCGCATTCCACATGGCCTGAAGTTGCATTCGCGTCAAAGGTGTAACGGACCGATAGCGGGAGGTAACGCTGTTGTTGTAATCACTGTAAGTGGTATAAACGGTGGTGCTTTTCATGACCGACGCACGAATGACCTGATGAACCCGTGTGCGGGCGAAGTAACTGTCGCTGTTGGTATCAATCACAATGGCGAAATCGTGCGGATAGGGCGTGGCAATGAACCGCTTATCGGCAAATGGATTGCTCACCACTCCACCGCAGCCACCCATTGCGGTGGCCATTATAAGAACCGCACAAACCGCCGCTATACGAACGACGCCCCATCGGCA
>JAJZEY010000198.1 GCA_021805585.1 Planctomycetota bacterium | reverse complement strand
GTATCGCGCGGCGCACAGGCGCTATTGTCATATTTTGTGGACGGCCATGAATCCAGCGCCGGGCAGTTTGCCGTTTGCACCCGATCACGGATAGAATCTATTTCAATCGCTTGTCTGCGGAGCAATAATCTTGGTCGCATTGGATGAACATTTTTACCACAAGGGCACGAAGACACAGAGCCGTTCCCGCAACGGCAGCGAGGCCGCGCGTTCTGAAAAATCCCTGGGCCGCCGGACTGCGGACATCTTGTCGACCCGTCGCCGCCGCGGCACATCCATTTCCTCTGCTACCTCCTGTGAATAAGTTCGTCGAATCAATGGAACCTTGATCGGTGCTTCATTCCGGAAAATCCGGTGCGCGGCCACGCTGCGTGGCTGGCTTAAAGGGGGGCTTGGTGTCCGGAGTATTCATTGCAAATGTTGCGGGCTGGCGGCATCCGTTGGCAGGCGGTTTATCATTGTCATGATCACATTGGGCGGCTGCGCGGAAAATTGAATGCGCCCTCCATAGCAAATATACTCGCCGATGGCGGCCTGTGGTTGTCGGCTGTGCGGTCGATTGGGCCGGGTTAATGCCCACTCGCGATAAGAATGAACATCCTAACGGGAGAAAACCAATTTGGAACCAGAGCCGCATGGTACGGATGCCGCCGCTACGCAAAACAGAGCGCACCAGCGGCAGGCCACACTGGTGCGGCAGGTCGGCTTGCCGATCGCCAACCAAGCGCCGGCGGAGATTTCCGGATCGGATTCAGCGGCGATCGCCGCGGACCTGCTTCGACTGGGTGTTGGCGATGTCCATACCGATACGCATCATCGCATGTTGTATTCCACGGATGCGTCTTTGTATCAGGTGCAGCCGCTGGGCGTGGTGGCGCCGCAGGACAGGGTCGCTGTCGAAACAATTGTGGATTACTGTGCGCAGCGGCGTATTGCGCTTCTGCCCCGCGGCGGGGGCACGAGTCTGGCGGGCCAGTGCACCAATCGCGCGCTTGTGGTGGATCTAACACCGCATTTTCGCCGACTTATATCAGTGGATGTGGTGGGGCGAACCTGTCTTGTGGAACCGGGAATCGGTATTGATGAACTTAATCAGCAGCTTGCGGCACAGCGCACAGGACTGTTTTTCGCACCCGATCCGGCAACTCTGGCCCAGGCCAGTATCGGCGGCTGCATCGGCAACAACGCGGCCGGGGCACGGTCCATTCGCTACGGCCGCACCAGCGAAAATCTGGCTGGTGTGGAAATTATTTGTTCCGCCGGCGGACGATTCTGGCTGGAGGCCGGCGCGGGTGCCGCATCGGCGGTGGCGGCTGATTTTGCGCGGCGTGTGGCGCGGGTGGTACGCGAACATGCGGTTGAAATTCGCCGGCGGTATCCGAAATTGATCCGCCGTAATGCGGGTTACGCCCTGGATAGTATTTTAGATCAGCTTGATGCGGGCATTCCGGATGACCAGTTGAATCTGGCAGGATTGATCTGCGGAAGCGAAGGCACACTGGGGATGATTACCGCCGCGCGTTTGAAACTTTGTCGGGTACCAGTGGCGCGGGGTCTGGCGGTGGCGGCATTTGCCGATGTGGAGGCGGCTATTGCCGCCGTGGAGGCCATTCTGGAAACGCGGCCCAGTGCGGTGGAGCTGCTGGATGACGCGGTCATGCTGGCCGCTGCGGGTAACAGCACCTGCAAGCCCTATCTGGATCGTCTGCCGTGCGCCGCCAGCGGCATGGCACGGGCGGTTCTTTATGTGGAATATGAGGCAATTGAATCTCCCCACGAGCTTATCGAGCGATTTTCGGATGTGACCCGCCTGCTGGGCACGGCCGGCGTTAAGACATATACCGGTGCCCGCGAAATGGCCGAGGCCTGGGCCCTGCGACGTTCCAGTGAAGCGCTTCTGCATGGCCTGCCGGGAAATCGCAAGCCCATTACGTTTGTAGAGGATAATTCCGTTCCCGTTGGGCGACTGGTTGAATTTGTGCGGGAATTCAAAAATATTGTGCGGCGGCACGGAACTGGGGCCGCGTTTTATGCCCATGCCTCGGTGGGGGTGCTGCACATCCGTCCCATGCTGGACCTGCACAGCGAATTGGACCGCGAAAAAATGCGGGCCATTGCCCTGGAGGCTGCGGCACTTGCGAAAAACTGCGGCGGCGTGATGTCCGGCGAACACGGCGACGGCCGGGTTCGCGGGCCGCTGCTGGAAACGTTTTACGGGCCGGAACTGATCCGGGCGTTTAATCAAATCAAAGCAATTTTGGATCCTGTGGGGATTTTTAATCCGGGGATGATTGTCGATACGTTGGGGTTGGAAGGAATAACTTCGCACCTGCGGGTGGACGCACAACCGGCCACGGATCAGCTTGAGAAAATTCCGACATTTTACCGCTATCCGGGGGATCATGGCTTTGCGCATGCCGTTGAGCTGTGCAACGGTGCCGGATTTTGCCGCAGAAGGTCGGGCGGAACCATGTGTCCATCCTACCGTGCGACCTTGGATGAACGGCATTCCACACGTGGCCGAGCCAACGCGATTCGCATGGCGGTGGCCGGTGGCAAACCGTCGGGCCGGCATCCGAACTGGCATGACCCGGCGACACTGGCGACACTGGACCTTTGCCTTGGCTGTAAGGCCTGTCGCACCGAATGCCCCAGCAGTGTGGATATTGCACAATTAAAGGCGGAATATCTGGCGCAGCATTACCGCGGCAAAGATGCCTCCGCCGAAGCGCGGCTACTTGCCCATTATCGCCTTTTCGCCCGCGTGGGTGCCGGGCTGCCGACCGTGTTTAACCGGCTGTCGGCGGCAGCGCCGGTGCGCCGATTCCTGGCCCGGTGGGGGGGCATAGCGCCCCAGCGGACATTGCCGCGGTTTTCCCGTTCGCTTTTTCGTCTGGCCGCTGGACAGCGCCGCCGGTTTTCCGGCCAATGCCCGGCGGGCGAACGGCGTATTGTATTTTTCGGCGACTGCTTCACCGCCTATCACGATTCGGACCTGGGACTGGCGGTGATTCGGGTTATTGAAAAACTCGGCTACAGGCTGCACCTGGCGGATGCCGGCTGTTGTGGCCGGGTCTTGATTTCCAGCGGTCTTCTGGAGCAGGCTGTGGCGACCATTCAGCCGACATTAGCGCGTCTGGCAGGTTTAGCCGCCGACCCGCGCGTGGAGGCGATTCTGGTGTCCGAGCCATCCTGCTTTAGTGCGATGATTGACGATTGGCGAAAACTGCGCCACATCGGGCCGCCGCAGACGTTGGACGCGGTTCTGGAAAAGCTGATATGTGTGGAAGATTTTGTGCAGCGAAACTGGAGTCGGCATCCGCATCCGCCGACGATGCGCGGTCGGGACGTTGCAGCGCTGT
>JAJZEY010000351.1 GCA_021805585.1 Planctomycetota bacterium | reverse complement strand
TTGCACAGAAGCCCATTTAATTCGCCAGGTACTTCCGCCCATGGTGGCGAAATCCCGCCATTTGGCATGCATAAGCTTATTGTTGTACCAAGCGACCTGTCGCACAATAAAACGTCGCCACATGGCTATTTTTCCGCCGGCATCCTTTGCGCCCGCCGGATTGGTGCGGGCCTGGCGATCCAATAAAAAGATCAAGCCGCTGGCAGCGAGCATTTGGGCGGGATAGGCGAACAATTCAAAAAAAGCCGCACGGCTATCGGTCGGAATCCGCCGCAGCAGATTCCTCTGGGCGTCGAACAGACGTTGATATCGTGCCATCAGGTCGGTTGCTTCCTGATTGGTCAATTCCGCAGCCCAGGCGCAATTCATGGATTCCGGACGGCGGATTTGCCCCAGCAGAAAAAATTCCTGAAGCATGTCCGCGATGGCAACGCCATGTTCCGGACCGCAAACGGTTTGAGCAAAGCGCCGCAAAAATATTGGCTGGCAATCCGGGCCGAAGCCTTCCGGGTTCCAAGCCAGTCGGGCGGCAAAATCCATTCCGATTTCCCGTGGCTTTATTCCACCGACGTTAATCACCCATATCCGCCGGGCATCGTTATCCCAGGCCTTCTTCAATTCCTCCCACATCAGTGCCGGCGGCGTGGTGTTCAACCAGCAGTAGGAATGCGGCGTACCAAGGTATTCGATGTGGTAATACACGCCCGAACCGCCGGGGCGGCGACGTTGCAACGGATTGCCTAGCTGCCGGATATAGCCAAAATTATTATCCGGCCAGACAATGGTGGTTTCCGGTGGCACTTTCAGGCCGGAATTAAAAACCAACAGCGCCTCTTTATAAGGGACATAACATGTGGCGGGCACACCCCAGCGGCGGGAGACCAGCCGCCGCAAAAGATTTTCCTGCAGAACAAAAATTTTTTCCAGCAGCGACCGTTCCTGTGCCCGCGAATGAACACCCAACAGGGCGCTGTCATAAGGGCCGCGCATGCCGATGGTCCAAACCGCTTCATACCGCCCGCGGCTTTGGGCGGATTGGGTCCAGAATTTAAGTATATTGGCGCTATTGGTGACAAAGTTCCATGGTCCCCGTCGCTTAGGCCCGGCACCGCCAAGAAACGTCGCGGGATTCGCCAGCATCGGTTCAACGTGGCTGGAACCCATGACAATGGCATAATCGTCGGCCAGTACGGCGTTTTGCGGAATGGAGGCAAACGATGTTGAACACGGGTGCATGGCGGGCCACAGATAATTAAGCTTAAGTCGCAACATCAGATCGAAAACTTTTTCATAGGTTTTCGGCCCGACGTTTCCGCGGGCCGGATCCTGCGTGTGGGCCGCCCAAGGTTCAAATCCCCAGTCCTCATCATTTATGAATATACCGCGATATTGCACGCCCGGCGGACCGGAAATGCGGCGGCCCGGCGTAACCACCACAACGGCGGCCTTTTTCACCGGTACGTCGGCCCACCAGTGCCACGGCGAAACACCGGCCGCTTCACATAATTCCATCACACCATAGGCCGTACCGCGCCGGTCCGCACCGGCAATGACCAGTGCCTGGGTGACTCCCGGAATCGGGTTATCCACCACCTGCCAGATAAATGATTCCCAATTTCCCTTAATGGCGTGAACCTGAATTTTCCCGGCCGCCGCCAGAGCGTCTATCCAATGGCTATGCCCCAGCGTGCCGATGATAATGGCCGATCTGACTCTCCGCGGGTCATAGCTAAGGGCTGGAGTGCGGCCGGCAATTCGGAAAAGGTCATGCGAAAGCATTTTGGCCGCGATATGCACGACAGTGTGATCTTTCCGGTCAATCAGAATGTCGGCGATTCCCGCAGGCCCCGCCAACAGTACCGAACCCATAACGCCCGGCCAGTCATGGGTAAGAGTGCAGGGTTCAGACGTCCCATCCACAGCTGGAATTGTCCGACCGGCTATCGCCCCGACGAGGGCCGCCAGCCCCGTTGCCCGCAAAAACCCGCGTCTGTTCATGATTTTCGATTTCCAGTCAGATGGCACATTCCGAAAACCGTCGGGCACATCCGGCCTCATGCCGGCCGTCGGCCGGGTTCAGCGGCGCAGATAATGACGCAGCCACACCATGGCCGGACGCGGTTTGCCGTTGCGATGAACCAGCCAGGTAAAGCGTTTCCAAGTGTGGCCCTGTTTGAAATCCCAGAAGGTTACACCGGCCACATGGGGATCTTTCCAGAAGATCGGGAATTGGCGTTTCATCTGGGCAAGCTGGCCAGAGTCACTTTTCTGATTCAGATCATATTCACTGATATATATGGGAACGTGAAGCCGGGACAGTATCGCCAGATTTTTCCGAATGACGGGCGATTGAACATGCTCCAGTCCGTGGGCCTGACAACCAATGCCGTCAATCAAGCCACGTTTTTGAAGCAGGGCGATTAATCGGGCATAGCGCAGTGTATTTTTTGTGGAATCCAGAATATCGTAATCATTGATAAGCAGCTTCGTATGCGGAAAATATTGCCGGGCCAGTCGATAACACCAGATCACCCATCCCCATTTCGTGTTTCCGCCGGGAAGACCGGCGCGATATGCCGGCGGGCTTTGCAATGGTTCATTCACCACATCCATCAGGGCCGTGCGGGTGCCATAACGCCTGGCAAACGCGGCAAACCAGGTACGCACGGCGGCGGCTGCATTGCGATCGGTAATCCAGCGCGGCTGATTCTGTCCCCAGATCATATTGTGCTGTTTTACAATTAAATGGCGGCGTTTGGCCAGGGCATACATGGCATCCAGCTGATGCCAGAGAAAGACACCTTTTTGAGGTTCCACGTTGCCCCATTTGCCTGCATTTTCAGGGGTTATCTGATTAAACAAGGTGCCAAACAGCGGCGACGTAAAGCCGCTCCAGGTCGTGCCAATAAATTTGGTGCCACCCGGCGCTGCGGCGCGGGTCGGGTTCGCAAACCCCAGACAGCCCGATAAAACGACGAGTACCAATATATAACGCATCTTAATGAATTAACTCCACCAGGAACGGTTACCCAAAACAGTCGATTCATTATCGCATCATTGTGCTGAATTTGACAACTGCGGCCGCTGTTTTCGAATTGCAGGTTGTCCGGCCTATTATGTCTTATTATGTGTGGTGACTTAAACGGCCTCCCTGGTCTTTTATTTATGCGGCGGCCTTTGGCTCGCGGCTCAGGCACATTGCTCTTATGTTCTGTGTCGATTCCCGCAAATACTGGAAATCGATGCAACGGGCCTCGACGGCGCGTCGGCAGGCTCAGATTCCATCGCCGAAATTGGCTTTAATGCGGTGATTGACTTACCTGCCTGATAAATTGAGCGGGTGAGACAATCCCGACACCCTG
>JAJZEY010000138.1 GCA_021805585.1 Planctomycetota bacterium | reverse complement strand
GACGACGGGGGCTGTCACCTGTAGGTTGTAAAGTCAGGCCCGAAGGGGGGTGTGTCGGTGTTTATCGGGATGCGAAAATAGGGCACAATCGATGGGTTTCCGACAGAAATCCGGGCGTTTTAAGCCACGCAATTCTCCATTAGCATGAATATTTGCTGCACCGCGATCCGCAGGGGCGCTGTAAAGTGGACATTAGCCCGTAGTCCTCTTTGGCTCGGGCGCGCTGGCCCAGGGCGACACTGGGAATGGCGGTATGTTAAATTTCGCCCGCAAACGGTTTTGCGCCCTCACAAAATGGTCCCATCTTTCTTGGGGAATCAACATGACCACACCATCTGCCAGCACAACATAATGGACTCGGCCCCAGCTCCTGTCCCAAACCGCCCGGCCAACCAGAATCGCCAAAGGTGGAGGTGCACGGAACTGCGAATTCAGAACCACCGGCCCGCTGCCAACCGGAACAAATCCGTTTAACATTCTCACTTTCACCCCTTGGCCTGCGTAAACCATCCGAAGCGTGCTAACCAGGCCAGCCGCCGCTAAATGTAAAACTCGCCCCGGTGTTTTGCGCCCGGACGCTGACTCATTCACAGGCTTTTCCGGCAATAATTTCAACTTTTCCGGATACAGGCCGCCGTGTGCCATTGCCGCGCGGTAAGCCCTGACCGCAATCCCGCTAAGCGGCGGCAATAGCGGCCCTACCCGCCTCCATTCATCACGGTTCAGCCGAAGCACCATATTCGTGGGAATGATTGAAAGACTTAATACCGATCCACATAACATGATCAATAACGAAACGCCCACCGCCTGAGGCGTTCCCGCCCATTCGCCTGCCGCCTTTTTCGCGGCCAGCACGCTGCAAATAAGGGCAGAGGCGTTGATTGGAATCAGGACTGCGGCCGAAATTAGCAGCGCCGCCGCTGGCGGTAACGGTATATTACCGCAGACTGCCACCATGGTAATGTCAATCACAAACACAACCGAAACAATCGCGATCCATATTTTTGCAACATTCATTGTCAATTCCTCACCCGATGCGACATGGCCGCATGTGTGTGTGAAAATTCAGCGATGGACGAGAGGTCAGAATTCATAGGCCCCAGGCAAATGCGTCATTTGCCAGATCAGGATTATCCACCCCATCGCAAGAATCAATACCGGGACAGCCTGTTCGCTCCCCTTCCGTGAGGCTCGCATGATGCGCAAAATGCTGACCAGTGTCGTCCCAGTTAGCATGGTCGCCGCCACCAGAAAAAATAACCCCGAATCGGCTGCGTGCAGGAACTCATGCCACAATCCAATTTCGTTTGGCCAGCGCATCGGAATGGCACCCTCGGTCGAAACGTTGGGATATTGCGTTTGGAAATAATGCCGCAATCGATCAACCCGGTCTGAACAAATCAACAGAGCCGACCACGCAAAAACCGCCGCTGTCGCAATGGCGGCGATAAAGGAATCATACCTTCCATCTGATTTACTACCCATTGTTTAACCCCCGTTAGTCCAAATTGGAATAGGTACGTCGCCACGTCGCGGCGATAGGTTGGCCAAAACAACACGAACGGCTGGTGTCATTTTAGTGGCGCAGGGCCGTACCACCACATCGCGGCTGCTTTGTCCGCCCTTCACCAGTACATTGTACGCCCAAAACCCTGGCCCGCAGAAAAGCCCCACGCGTCCTCACCAATGCCGCTTCCATCCCCGGCCCCAAAATGCCCAGATGCTGCCCTGTGGCGTAAATCGGCGTGTTGCCGGCGAAGGAAAAGAAATAGGCCGCCATTTTAATGTAGAATATATTATTAAAGATGATTTAAGTGGTTATGGATCAATGCGGCCGAGACCGCGTCGCAGGCTTTGGCAGCTTGAATGCCGCCTTGATTGCAGTTAACCAATATGGCAAAGTTGCGCCGTGGTGCCAACCACGCAGTGCAGTACCACAGCGTGTTGCTGCCGCTATGTGTCAGCACTGTACCGCCGCCCCATGAACGCTTCACCACTTCCCAACCCATGGCATAATTAGGTTCCGGCGGTTTACCCATCACAGGCGTGTGCAAACGGATAAATTCACTGGCCGGCAACAAATCGGGGTGTGCGCGCCCCATCGTCAGATGCAATGCGACAAATTTTGCCCAGTCATCGATGGACGCATGCACTGTGCCCGCGGGCCCCAAGGCGGGTGGGTTGTCATCGCCAGGGCCTAAGGGAACTGGCCGCCCCGCGGCATCATGTCCTCTTGGCTCATCAAGTTTGCCATGCACCCCCGGCGCTCCGAAACCCGCACTGGCCATACCCAGCGGAAGAAAAATGTGAGTCTTCATCAGCTTTTCCCAGACCACACCGGTGACACGTTCCGCGATATGGCCGGCGATCACATATCCCACATTGGAATATATAAACCGCGAGCCGGGGGCTGCCTGCGGCACACGCGTTAAAATCCATCGTGTTATTTCCTGTCGGACATTGATAAGATGCTGGGTCTGCTTTTGAACACGGTTCCACACCCAGCCTGCCGCGCCTTCACCGGGACAGCCGGCCCGCATGGTTAATAATTGCAAGATCGTCACCGTTCGATAGGCCGGATTCATGGTAACTTTAAGCTCGGGGAATATTTTGCCCAGGGTGCTGTTCCAATCAATTTTGCCTTGCGAAACAAGCATGGCACAAAGGGTCGCGGTCATGGCCTTGGTATCCGACCCCAGATGCCATTGATCGTGAAGCGTCGCTCTGGCATGTCGTCCGCGCTCCCGCGCGCCGGTTACGCCTTGAGCTTCCACCTCTGTTCCATGAAGGATAAGCCCCGCCATGGCGGGCATGTTAAAGTTTGTACAAATACGCCTGATAATCGGGCTGATATCCCGCGTAGGCTTCGGCACGGAAGCTTTAATGCCCGCCGCCGCCACCGAAAACGCGCTGGCGGATTTCATAAAGTCGCGACGGTGCAAATAAGGCACCCTGATACTCATGACGCTATGCTCCTTGAATCGCCGATTCTCTATCAATATTCTTGATTCTTGTTTTCCGGTTTTTCCAGCGGGTCAAGGGCTTTCCTGGCGGCGCGGTTGGCCTGAGCCGTTTTGGGCCGTTCGCGGAACTGCTCCGGAATCGCTATTACGCCTTAATCCGCATATTTTGGCCGCCGCTCGGAATATTGGCAGATACTGTTTCCTCCGGCATGGTATCCCTTTCGGTACGTGCGTTGCTTCCCGCCCATTTACCAGGGGCCGCACGATCCTTGAGCCGATGGCTTCGCCCGCTGACAGGCATCGTGCAGGAATCGGTACTGAATGGCCTCGGCGGACGGCGCAGCCGACTGCGTCACCATCATATCAGTATACGCCATGAATATCCCGTCAGAAGTCAGGGAATCAGCAGCTAAATTCAGT
>JAJZEY010000452.1 GCA_021805585.1 Planctomycetota bacterium | reverse complement strand
AGTCAGTAAAATGGATACGATCCTTGGCCGCGTTGTTGTGGAGCAGGGGTTGTGCACCAGCGATGAGCTTAGCGACTGCATGGCGCTACAGGGCGAACTCGAACGCCAGAACAACCATCGTTCACTTGCCGACCTACTGGTGGAAAATGGCTATGTCACTCCGGGGCAGTTGTCGCGTGTTCGCGGCAACCTTGATGATCAGAAATCTTTCCAGCAGATTCCCGGCTACCAGATTCTTTCCAAACTTGGCGCCGGTGCCATGGCGACCGTTTTCAAGGCCCGGCAGCTTTCGCTGGACCGCCTGGTCGCTATTAAGGTCCTGCCCCGGAAAATGAGTGAGAACAAGGAATTCGTCGATCGTTTTTACATGGAAGGCAAGGCTGCGGCCAAACTTAATCATGCCAATATTGTCGGCGCATATGACGTAGGCGAGGCCGGCGGCTATCACTATTTCGTTATGGAGTTTGTGGAAGGAAAAACGGTCTACGACCACCTTGTGGACAGCGGCAAGCCCTATGCCGAAAAAGAGGCTCTTGATATTATCATCCAGGTCTGCAAAGCCCTGGTGCATGCCCACCATCACGGCCTGATTCACCGCGATGTAAAGCCAAAAAACATCATGATTACGCCCGCCGGTACCGCCAAACTTGCCGATATGGGTTTAGCGCGGGATGCCACCGACCAGGCCGCCGCGCTTGCGGAAGCCGGCAAGGCCTATGGCACCCCCTATTATATTTCACCGGAACAAATCCGCGGCGAAGTGAATATCGACTTCCGTGCCGATATTTATTCACTGGGTGCCACATTTTATCATATGGTCACCGGCCGGGTGCCGTTTGAAGCGGCTTCGCCGGCCGCCGTGATGCATAAACACCTGAAAGAGGAACTGATTCCACCCGACCATATCGTCACGTCCCTAAGCGCCGGCGTGGGGGAAATTATTGAAGTGGCCATGGCCAAAGATGCAAAAAAGCGGTACGCCAACACGGAAGACATGCTCGCCGACCTGCAGGCTGTCGCCGCGGGCCAGCCGCCACTGCTGGCCAGAAAATCGTATGACCTGACATCACTTGCCAACTTGGACAAAAACACCGGGGGCGACCCAATGGACGACCAAACCTCATTGACCAATCTGGATCACCAGAAAACGATTGATATGGGGTCACGAACGCTTAGCCAGAAATTCACCGATCCGCTGGTGCTTAGCCTGCTCGGGCTGCTGGCCTTTGCGATTGTCATTATCATTATTCTGCTGGCTAAATAATCGCCGGTATTCCGTTACTTTGGGCCAACTGAAGAAATTCCACCCGGCTGCAGCCAGGCGGTTACCCTATCCACCCGCCTGCCTTACGGCGGCCTCTACCGCGCCGGCGGAATACAGATCATGCAATATTTTCGGTGCATACGGATGCGCCGGCGAAAACACCGCCAGTACCGGAATAGATCGCCAGCCCAGCTTGTAAAGCAGCGCCTTTTCCACCGGCGGCTCGGCCGTCAGGTCCGCACGCAGAAGCAAAACATCGCCCTTGCGAAAGCTGTTCCGCACCGGAGCGGTATCCAGAACAAAGTGCTTGACGTAATGACAATTGATGCACCATGACGCCGTAAAATCCACCACCACTGGCCGATGGTTCCGCAGTCCGGCATCCAGCCGTTGAAGTGTAAACGATTGCCAGCGGCCACTTGCAAAATGCCTCCGCGGAACCAGTCCCCCATTGTATAACCAAATCCCCGCCGCCAATGCCACTCCAACCACCAGCGCCGCTCCGCGAATGGTCCAGATTCGGGCCGTCGGCATGGTGTAGCTTATAGCCTGCCCCCACACCCACAACACCGCCCCAAGGACCACAGCCAGCCCCAGTGCTAAAATTAACGCATGTTGTGATGGCAGGCTGCTTAAAAGATAAATCGCCACCCCCACCATCACAAGGCCCAACGCCTGCTTTAACAGTTCAGACCAGCGCCCCGCACGGGGCACACGATTCAGCCATTGCGGAAACGCCGCCAGTATGACATAAGGCACCGCCATGCCAACGCCAATCAACATGAAAAAAAGAACGATGACTCCGGTTGGTTCAGCCAGCGTTATCGCAAATAGCGGCCCAAGATACGGCGCACTGCATGGCGTCGCCAGAATAGTCGCCAAAAGTCCCATGGCAAATGAACCGGCCAGGCCGCCCTGCGGAACTTCCAAATTGGATACCGCCCGCGGCGCTGCAATCGTCCAGACACCCAGCATGGAAAGCGCCAGCGCCATAACCACCAGCCCCAGCACCAGCAGAAATTCCGGATGGCTGTATTGCATTCCGTACATTAAATGATGATGGGTCTGGAAACGGTAAATTCCCATCGCCACCGCCAATCCGGCAAACAATGAAATAATCCCCGCGGAAAATGCCAGTGCGTGCACCACCGCCCGTCGCCGATTGCCATGGGCCTGCTGCACCATTGAAAGAACTTTCAACGGTATGACCGGCAGCACGCATGGCATGACATTCAGAATCAGTCCGCCCAAAAGTGCCGATACAATCAGCTCCCATAATGGCGGATGTTCTTGTGGTACATGGTAGGGCCGTGCTTGAATGATCCGCAACTGCTGCCGAATTGATTCCCGCGGTGCCGACCCGGATTGGGGTACGGCACCTGACGGTGGGCTTGCACCCGCCCCGGTTGCAGGCAAAATTGCAGCCGAAGGATTCTGCGGCAAACCGCCCCCCTGTTTTCCGATAGTGCCGCCGGGCGGTGCGGTTCCCCCTTTGCCCAAAGCGGGCAACACATGCACCCGTACGGTCAAGGTTTTCCGCACCGGCATAAAGCAGGTCTGATTGTTACATGCCTGGGCGTGAAAATCGACTTTCAGAATCAAATCACCAGGCGGAGTGCGGGCTTTCAGCCGAACCGGTATCCATACGGAAACGTCGTTGAGATAAACAGATATTTTTCCCGCCGCGGTTAGCGCCGTCGATGCCGGCAGCAGCACCGCTTTGGGATATTGCACCGGTCCAAATTGGCAATCACCGTTGCAATCCGGCGTAAGCTTGGTTGGAATAAAATCCTGGTCCAGAGGATGCGCGGATTGAATGTGAAAACCCGCTTTCACATTTATATGCACTTTCAGTCGGAACTTCGCACCCGCGTGAACGGCCGCCGGCACAGCGGTCAGCTTCGTGGTCATTTCCCCGGCTGTAGCCACACCGCCGCCGGCCAGGGTCCCGGCAATATACGCCAGTGCAACCAAGGGTGCCGCGCCGCGAATCGCCCAGCCGGCCAACCAGATACTCCACGCGCGGGCCACAAAAAAGTATCGATAACGTAACATCGGATTCCTTACATTCAACGCCGGCATAACGCCACCGCGTATCATATCAGTTGCCGCAGTGCCGGGAA
>JAJZEY010000094.1 GCA_021805585.1 Planctomycetota bacterium | reverse complement strand
GATGGCTATTTTGGAAAAATTTAACCGGTTGCGTTACCACCTGCTGCCCTACATTTATTCCGTGGCGTGGCAGGTCACAAGTCGCGGCTACACCATGTTGCGCGGTCTGATCATGGACTTCCGCACGGATAAAAAGGTTCATGCCATTGCCGATCAGTTCATGTTTGGTCCGGGTATTCTGGTAAGCCCGGTCACCAAACCGGCCGCTAAAACACGGAAAGTGTATCTGCCGTCCGGTTCGGCCTGGTATGATTTCTGGACGGGAACGATGCTGTCGGGCGGCAAGGCGATTTTCGCGTATGCCGCCATTTCCACTATTCCGCTGCATGTCCGCTCTGGAACCATTCTGCCACTTGGGCCGGCATCCCAAAGCGCAATGGACCGGACCTCGGACCTGGAATTGCGCATTTATCCTGGCGCTGATGGCGAATTCGCCCTTTATGACGACGAATATGACAACTACAACTACGAAAAGGGCACCCACGCAACCATCCGCCTGACATGGAATGACAAAAGCCGTACGCTGAGCATGGGGCCCCGGCGTGGTGAATTTCCGGGCATGATCCGCCGCCACACGATCCGCATTGTGGTAGTGCGGCCGGGCCATGGAGCGGGCCTTGAACAGGCGACACCGGATGCGGTGGCCACCTACAGTGGCCAACCGCTTATGGTAAAACTGCCCTGATCGCGACGGTTGGTTGGCCCAACGGCAACGGGCGGCATTTTTAATTGTGCCGACGCTCCGCCGTTGTGCTAATATGTACCCATGCGATCAACGTTTATAAAAATTTGCGGCATCACACAGCCCGCTGACGCCAAACTTGCGTTTAACCTTGGTGCCGGGGCCATTGGGCTGAACTTTGTTGCCGGCTCGCGAAAAATTACTCCGGTTATCGCCGCTGAAATTCTTTCCGCACTGCCAAAATCATGCTGTGTCGTGGCGTTGATTCATATTCCGGATTCTGCCGCAATGGTCGGGTTGGAAACCATTCTCGAATCACCCCAGATCACGCACCTGCAGGTGTATGGCGATTGCGCGGACGTGGTCAGATTCGGTCCGGTCGCCGCGGCCATGGCAAAGCGCAAGCCGTTTAAGATATGGCCGGTGCTTCGCATCAGTTCGCTGCCTGATGTATTCCGGATTGCCGATGACGTCGCACAGATCAGGTGGCGGCCCGATGGACTGGTGTTGGATGCCTTTACGCCTGGCGCGTTAGGTGGCACGGGCAACCGATTTGACTGGAATTGGCTTAAGACCGCTTCGATTCAAGGGCATCTGACCGGCTTGCCGCCGATGATCCTGGCCGGCGGGCTGAACGCGGAAAATGTGGCCGATGCCATCGCGCTGGTCAAGCCATGGGGGGTGGACGTATCAAGCGGAGTAGAGGAGTTGGGACATCCGGGAATTAAAAATCCTGAGCGGATGGCCCGCTTTGTGCAGGCCGTCCGCATTGCCGATGAAGATTTTATTTCCTAGGCGATAAGCTATCCGCTAACCGGGGAATTTGGTTCAAACAGCCTCAGCCTTTGTCAATGACGCCGATTCGCGGAAATCAAACGTCATTTTCCGCAGATTCTGTATTCCTGGCCGATCCGCGTTGTATCTAGATGTTTCAAATTGCATTTTGGCCTGTCCAACTAAGGGTCGGGCGAATCGGAAAGTTCGTCGCTGTTCTCCGGCGGTGGCGGCGGTCGAAGACGTTTGCCCGCGAGTTTCCAGGCGTCCACATACGGCGTCTTTGCGTGTCGCACTTCGCGGCCCAGCAGCAGACGTCGCGTGGCGCGAATAAAACTCATGGCAATAATCACAACCAGAATCGCCAGCGATCCGGCCACGGCCGCCCATATTAAAATCGCCAGTCTTTGTGATTTCCGTATTACCGTCGAACTGGTTGAAGATGCCGGCATGGTGGTTGACCCGGTGCCTGCCGATACTGGCGTCGATTTGGCCACGCCGGAGGCCGCCGACGCGGTGGTGGCAAATTGCCCTCGCGCCTCGGGCGTTGTTATACCAGGCAGGCCCGTTAGAACCAGCAGTACCGAAGCGAAAAGCACAATCATTTTCATAAATTCATCCGGCAGTTGAAACCCGGAACGCCGACGGTCGAATTAAAATCGCCAGCCTGTATTGTTTCGTGGATCCGCCGGATGCGCTGCATCAATGGCGATCAGGCTTTTGCGCTCAAGATCGGTTAACTGTTCCGGCACGTGAACCAGAATGCGGCAAAGCTGGTCGCCCGGCGGAGTGTCTCCCATTGTAATTCCGCGTCCTTTAATACGCAGTTTTTTGCCGCTGGTTACGCCGGCTGGAATACGCAATTCCACCGCGCCGTCCAGCGTCGGTACACGAACCGTGCCACCCGCAACAGCTTCCGTAAGCGAAATCGGCAGGTCCAGCACAATATCCTGTCCCTGACGGGAAAAATAGTCGTGGGGTGAAACATGCGTGACAATAATCAGATCACCCCGGCCCAGTCCGTTGGCGGTATGCTGGCCGCGGCCCTTAACCCGAATTTTTGATCCTTCCGTTACGCCCGCCGGAATTTTAACGCTTATAGTTTCGGAATGGGCCTTTCCCACGGTATCAAACCGCAGGTCGAGTTTGGTGCCGCGCGCTGCTTGTTCAAAAGTCAGTGTGACCGGGTGGACAATATCCACAGCGGGCGGTTCAACCGGTACGGCCGAAGTTTGCGTTCGCCCTCGCGATCGGCCGCGACCTGGTCCGCGGGCGAACGTGGCAAAAATATCGTCAAGGTCAACTTCGCCGAAGTCCATGGTGGCGCCACCCGGCGTAGGCCGCTGGTAACGGAAGCCGCCTCCACCCCGTCCGGCCGCGGCCGCCGCGGCCGCTGCTTCACTGGCTGCGGCGCTGCTGACACCCGCATGTCCAAACTGGTCATAGGCCTGGCGTTTTTTGGGATCGCTCAGGACATCGTAGGCTTCCTGAACTTCCTTGAACCGACCTTCTGCACTTTTGTCGTTGCGATTGACATCCGGATGATACTTCCGCGCCAGTTTCCGGTAGGCGGCCTTAATTTCATCAGGCTTGGCCGATCGGCTGGTTCCCAGTACTTCGTAATAATCACGTGGTGCCGCAGTCATATTTAGGTATACCTTCCTGGCGAATTATTTAATTCGCCTTAGCACAATGCGTTTCCCGACCCGCGGACAAACCCGACTCGTCCCGGCGGCAACGCATGGTCCATGATTGTCCACCCGTTATTATATCGGGCAAACTATTCCATGGCAGGGGCGATTAAAAATGGATGGTAAGACGGGTGCGTGACACGAAATGCCGTGGGTATTTGGTAGAATATGAATGGTTGCACATGGATGGGCGACCTGCGGCCCGGCAGTTCGGGCATTTTGATTTTCAAGGAGTCAGCCATGGCGGGCGTGA
>JAJZEY010000486.1 GCA_021805585.1 Planctomycetota bacterium | reverse complement strand
TCAGCTTTACACTTTAAGAACAGTGGTCTGAACTCGCCGGTTCTTTTCGGGACTTATGCGTTGGTTTTGTTCTGATGGAAAGAGGCCTGATTGCGGTTAATCAGGCCGCGTTGACCCGGATGCATCCAACGTTTCCAGCGGCGCAATTATCGGATCAGGCCGTGCGCCCCGCTCAATCAGGTGCTGAATGGCGATTTTCGCCAGCGTGCGGTCAATGCGATCCCAGCGCGTTTTCGTGCTGTTCATAAAGGCTCGGTAATGCACAAGGGCCGCGAAACACACCCGATCGCGTAAAATTCCCGGTGGCAACGGTGCCGCGGCGGCCGCCAGGTACCGGCCGGCGGCAAACTGGGCCTGAATATTGGTCTTACAGTTCAATAACGCGCTTTTCAGGCGGCCGATGGCATCGCTGGGCCACCGATTTTCCAGCCATTTGCGCACATTCGGAACCGGACGGATAAACCGGGTATACAAATATACGTTCATGGCTGATTGGGCATCCGAACCCATGCTTTTATATTCACCGGCAAGAAAATCCATCATCACACGCGTTTGCGATACCAGCGCCCGCGCCGTGCCCATGGCGGATATCAATGGATGATCCGCCCGCACGGCACGGGTTTCATGAATGACCAGATGCCGAACCACGCGGGCGGCATCTTCAACCTGCCCGGCGTTTAATAGTAACATGGTCAGACGCACATTGGCCGCTTCGGCCAGAATCGCCCGCCGCCGATTTTGATCAGCGGACCCGTGCATAAACGCCATTTCGTTGGCCATGGTCCAGATCGGTGCGACCTGCACAAGATTTCCTGTATGGATACTTCTCAGATAGGACGCAAGGGCTTGGCGGGCGAGCGGTATGCCGCTGTGATAGCGGAAGCTTAATGCAAAAGCCCGCAGCAGCAAAAGCCGCCGCAGGCCGCGGTTTTTCGCCGTTCCAGCCGCCGCCAGCAGATCGGCGGCCAATTGAATCCTTTGCGAAAGCCGCTGACGAATAACGTTGTCCTGACGGGTTCCAAATTCTTTTCGAAACGCGCGCCAATTGGCCTGTGAATAGACCGGCCGCCAGCCGACCGGGCCGATAACCGGAGATTGCGGCGTTAAAGACAAATCCGGCCAAAGCAGTGAAAGATGAATGCGTTTTGGCAACAGTGGATTTCTTGCCTGCCAGCCGGCGTCACGGATATGGAAATGCGCCCGGACAACCCGCCCTTCCAGATAACGGCAGCCCAGAACCACACACAGCAATCCGATGGAAAAAAAGCGGATCCCAGCCAATTGGCGGGCGGGCCATGGCGGCAGCCCGCCGCTGCCGTTTGTAATTGCCGGGCATGCGGGGTTATGGTTGATGATCAGTGGTGCGTCAAAAACAGTCATAGACCAGCCTGTGGTGAAGATCCAGCGCTTGAACCGCCACAAAAAAGGGAGGCGGTTAAATTTCCTGCGTCTGAATATACGCTTCCATTTCCTCCAGGGGAATAGCGGAGCGTACCGCCAGGAGAAGGATCATGAGGCTGAAAACGGTAATAACGATCAGATCGAACGGGAAGCGCATGTAACCCAGGCCGCCGACCATGGACGTGGAACCCAATTTGGTAATCAGCCACAGGCCGGCAAGGTAAGGTAAAACCCACCAGGTATTCTTCCAGTTCATGGATCGGATTTTTTCGGGTGCCAGCAGCAGGCGACACAGCATAAAGACAACAAAAAACACCGCCAACAGCCCCATGAGCCAGGTATTGGTTTTCAGCCCCGCCCAATAAATAATGATATTGGAAATCACGAATGTAACCGGTGCCAGCACATTGGCCCAGGGAAGTATAAATGGTCGATTGGCCGCCCCCAGCGGCATGCGGCGGCGAAGCGAAAGCAGCACAATCGGCCCGATACCATAGGACAACAGCATGACGGATGATATGTAATCCACCATCTTTTTCCAGGTTGGAAACGGCAGCAGGAACAAGATTCCAACCAGGAAGCTTAGTACCCCGGCCGCCCATGGTACGGAATTCCGGTTGAGTTTTTTCACCACCGGGTGAATAAAGCCATCTTCACCCATCGCATGAATCACGCGGGCGGAGGTTGTGGTATAAATCAGGGCGGTGCCTCCGGGAGATACAATCGCATCCGCATACACCAGCCACGCCAGCCAGCCCATGCCCAACCCCTCCGCCAGCGAGGCCAGCGGACCCGCACCTACCTTAAATGCGGCAATGGTGCCCAGACCGCTCCAGCCATATTTCTGAATCGCCGCCGGGTCAACCGCCAGCACAAAGGCCAGTTGCAGCAGCACATAAAGCACCATACCAATGACCACAGATCCAATCACGGCGATCGGAATATTGCGCTGCGGATTAGCGCTTTCCCCGGCAAGTTCCACCGCCTGACGAAACCCCAGATAACTGAACACCACGCCGGAGGTGGCAATGGCGGTGAACATACCGCGAAAATCGGCCGAAAATGATTTGGCCGGAATATGCAGGTTGGATGTGTGCCGCACCGAAACCAGCAGCGCGATGGAACTGATGGCCAGAATACCAATTTTCCACCAGCCCGCGGTATTGCTGATTCGCAGCGCCCATTTAATTCCCCACAAATTAATCAGGGTAAACAGCGCAAGAAGTATCACCGCCACCAGCATCCCCATGTGCGTCAGAACCTGCTGATGCGCCACCAGCTTTACCAGATGGGGCAATTGCCGCGGGAATGCGGGGAAGGTCCTGGCCAGATAACCCAGAAGGTCATCGGCATAGCGCAGCACCGCTATCACTTCAACCGGCGCGATAGTGACATAGCCTAGAAAAAGTATCCAGCTCCATATTCTTGCCAACAGCGATCCATGACTTAAATGTGGGAAGTGAACCACCGCGCCACTGCGCGGAAACATCGTGGCCAATTCCGCATAAACCATGGCCAGCAGTAATATGGCCCCGCCGCCAATCAGCCATGAAAAAATGCTTAATGGTCCGGCAATCTGTGCGGCATTTTCAGGACCAAACAACCAGCCGGAACCGATAATGCCGCCAAGGCTCGCGTACAGCAATCCGATGAGGCCGGCCTGGCGCCGCAATTTTTTTACCGGTTCCGCGGATTGTCTCATCGTGTGCGCCCTTATTTATACCGGCTTATTCTGATTGACCATGATATATTCTGATGTATTCCGGCCGGCGGCAAGATACCGGCAAAGGAAATTCCAGCTGGAGCGTTTGACGCCTGCCAGCGCACCAGCAACCTTCCGTTAGTGTAACCGGAGATTACGCCGTGTCACGGACCGGGCTGTTTATGCGAATATTTTTAGAAAAAAAAGGGCGGCGGATTTTAAGGCCCGCCGCCCATGGGATTCAACTTGCCGATTCCGTGCCCGTCAGGCAAGAATCAGAATGGATAGATAGCATCCA
>JAJZEY010000522.1 GCA_021805585.1 Planctomycetota bacterium | reverse complement strand
CCCTTTTACAGCGGCGCGTCCGCGGCGGAATTTCACCGCCTTCCCTTTTCATCCGTCAACGCAACGGACACCTGTTGGCGTGAAGCATACCCAAATAATAAAAAACTGCAAGAAAAAAAACTCAAGACTGTTCCGGCGGGGCAATTCCAGACTATACCCGTCAGCGCGGTGGCGGGAGGGAATGTGTCAAGTCGCAACTTGTGTCATACCTTTTGGCGTGGCGGTTCACAACGCAAAATCCCGCATTCACGGTTCGCCGCCGCCGGAAAAGCCGCCAAGCACCCGCATCGCATCTTCGCGTTGGGCCAATTGACGATCCACAAGCACAACGGTTAGCATGCCTTCGGAAGTTAATGATGTAAATGAGCGGCACATATTCCAAAAGTTGTCCGGATGCCGCGTACGAAATGGCGCACATTTGGCATTGCCCGGCGGCGAATTTCTGGAGAGCTGGATTCATGTCAATTGGTTTTGCCAGCCGTGCATTCATGACCGATCGCCCGCCTGCGGCCCTTATCCCCCGTGCGATAGCCCTTTTCACTTTGTTCATGCTGTCAACGCTGGTGTCGGCGATGCCGGTCATGGCGGCGACGGGTCCCGTGGCAATTGTCATGCGGCCCGGGCCGCCGACTGTTTCTGTGGCACCTCAAAGCATCATCCGATGGATCGGCTCGCTGTCCGACCCGGTGAAGATCGTGCGCGGCTACTGTTCCCGAAAACTAATTCTGGCCAACGATACCGCATTGCCTGCGTTGGAACGGTCTTTTCAACATGCCATTTCGGGTTCTGAAGAACAGCGGCGCATCGGTCAAATTATCGCCGCAATTCATCTGCACAATATGTTCACCGATCCGCGCGTGTCCGTGCAGGCGCACAATGCGCCGTTGCATCGCGTTTTATCCGTTATGTGCAACGAATTGGGGCTTGAGGCGCAATTTCCATACGCCATGCCGCACTGGCCGCGCGTGAAAATAAAAGTCATCAACCGCCCCTTTTGGCGGGTGCTGGCCAAATTGAATGCCGCAACCGGTGCGCAACTGGCTTTTGCAAATACGCCTCCATCTTTCTATTTTAATTCGCAATTTCCTGATTACCAGATGGTTCATCATGGGGCTTTTGCGCTTGTGCTTACCGCGGCGACACGCGTTCCTTTTTATGCACACAAACCGCGGGCTGGTCCGGGCCGGCATCCGCTGCTGGTAAAATATATCGGGTTCTGGATCCCCCAGCGGCAAACGGGCGTGGCCGTTTACCCGCCGCTGGTTCAAGGCGGGCGTGACAATGTCGGCCATCGGCTGCGTCCGCTTACCAACCGCCGCCTTGATGCTTTCAATGCTGCGCGCGGGCCGGCACCGCAAATCAATTTTCCCGGCACAATCCGGCTGGGCGGTCTAGCGTTGGCGGCCACGGACATTTCGCGGCTAAAGTTGCGGCTGCCGGTCTGTATATCCACGGATCCCCGGCCGATTGAATTACGCCTTGGTCCCAAGGGCGCCGCCCTTACGTTTAATGGCATCAAGATATATTTTGGGCGGTTAAAGGGGCAAGGCCCCACCTTGCACATGGCCCTTCATGTTCGCATAACATCCGATCCTTCCAGCAAAGCGCAGCAGGCATTTCTCGCGCAATTAAAGCAGCCTCTTTCACATCTGCTGAATTTTTACACCGCAAATGCACACCTGCTTTCTCAGTTACCATTTGGCGCGGATAATTCTACAGGCGTATATAATACGTTGACATTCGGCAACAACGATTCCTGCAGGCCGGCGTCCGTCAATTTTGTTTACTATCGTGAAGTGACCTGGAAAATGATTCCCTTTACCTTCGCCAGGTTACCAATTCAAAAGCGGTAGCAGTTGCTTAAGGAAAGCCGTATGAGCATCAGATATCACACATTCCTATCGCGGCGGCAAATGATAATCGGCGCGATCGTGATTGCAGTTTTCGCATGGGTGGGTTGCGGCCCCGGTGATTTTGCTTCTGAATCTTCGGCCAAAGCGACCGTGCCAAGGCCGCCATCGGTGCTGCAACTCCCGGATATTGTCATGCTCGGTGCCGCACCCAGTCGGCCATCGGAAGTGCAAATCGCGCAATGTGTTAAACTTGTGGAGGGCAAGCGGCGTTCCGCATGGCCACCCGCGATGTTACGGACGCTTGTGCTGGCTGGCGGGCCGGCGGAAGTGGCGCTGAAGGCTGCCTTGAATGGTCCTACCACACCGCAAATGAGGCTGCGCCTGCGGGCGGCCCTTGTGGCTATTGAAGAGCGGCAAGTGGGTGCCGGACCGCTGGTCACACTTCATATGATCAACGCGCCGGTGCTGGTCGTGCTGCAACGCTTGTGCAACCAGGTTGCCCCGGATTCAACATTTTCAAAATATTTCGGTCCATTTATGCCGCAACGCCTGACGATTCATGTCCGCCGCCAGCCGTTCTGGAAGGTGGTGGCGCGAATTGCCGCGGAAAGCGGGATCAGTCCTTTTTGCGATGAATTTTATAATGCGGATGGTACTTTTTATTTTCGCCCGGCCGGCGACATTGAACGTGGAACTCCGGTCAGCCGGGCGGGGAGCCTGATGGTCGCGCTGGAGGATGCGGTGGTTCATCAGCGGATTCATTTTGCCTGGCTTAAACCGGCGGGCGCAGTGCATCTTCAAATTAATTTCAATGCATATTGGGCTCCGGATTCCGGGCGCATCATCGCCGCGGGTCCCGTTGAAATTAACGATATGCGGGATGGCAAAGGTCGGTCCATGCTGCCACATTCAATTGGGAAAATGCAGGCATCATTGCCGCAAGCGATGCATATTCCAGTCCAGATGGACCCGACTTATGGAAGTTACAATACCTTTCAATTTGCGGTTTATCTGAATTGGCCATGGCATGCGAATCGACTCATTTCAATTATTTCGGGCGACATTCCGCTGCGGCTGGCGGTCAATCCGCATCGATACCTGTTTCCATTAAGCCAACCGGAAAACCGATTCAAGGATGCCGGTCTGCGCATAATCGCGGGGCACCCCAAATCGCGCGTCATAGACCCTGCCGACGCGACAGTGGATCGGTGTATGGTTCCGGTGCAAATTGACAATATGGGCGGCCGGACTCCCACATTTGTGTCACAATCTTTCCAGAAATCCCTTCCGACCAGATCGCCGGTTTACGCTCCGAGTATCGGTGGTGATATAGGATTCATAGACAAATCCGGACACAATTTATTGTGCAAAATGGGCCAGGAAATGCGCCGGCCCGGCTGGTGCTATAACATCCATATTCGTGGTGGAATTCCCGTAAAAATGTGGGTAAAAGTCTATCGTGGATCAATTGCCATCCGCGAACCTTTCCATTTCCAAAACGTGCCGCTGCCCGGCGGTTTGGCCGGTGTGCCGCGCCGCCGCACCGCTGGCTTTCCCTTACCG
>JAJZEY010000224.1 GCA_021805585.1 Planctomycetota bacterium | reverse complement strand
GTGAAGACCGGTGAAATGGGCAGGCCTTGAATGTTGCAAGCGGACTACGCGGACAGAATCAGATATTCTTAGGACGATCATCAGGGAAAAAATCCTGCTCACACAAATCAGTGTATCCCAATTTATCGGGATCAGCCTGCAATCAGATGGCGCGCCGATCGGTCCTGTCGCGTTGGAATTCGAACAAAGGCCGCAAGCTGGTTCTGCTTTCAGCAGCCCATCGCCGACGGGCTGGCACGTGGCGGCACGAAATCGTGGCGAGGCGATGGCGATTAACGCCAGAAGCAGGATTGACGAACAGGCCATCAAACGGAGGCTCATTGAGACGGTCGAATATGGGGGATGTTTAATCGGTGCGGCGCGTACGACCGATAACCGGAAAAATAAAAAAATAAACGAAAAAGGCTTGACGTGAATTATTAAATGTTATATAGTAAACCTTGTTAATCATATTTGCCGGGTGTACCGGCGATTCATGATTTTCATTGTGTTGAGGGCTAGAGGCCCCAGAGGAGATTTTATGAACCCTTTTAAAAACTTGGCGGCGATCATCCTGGCGGCGGGTGCGGTCGGCTTTTTTTCAACGACAACTCGCGCCGGCATTATAAATCTGAATTTCTCAAGTGCTGTCGCCGGAACAATTCAGGATTCCGCCGGCAACGGCACAGGTTTTACCGCGCGGCTTTCCGGAACCGGCGGATCAATTGCCACCAAGGATCCGAACCTGACGATGAATACGGGCGCTTCGCCGAGCAATCTTTCGGTTACCGCCAACAGCGCGTCCGATTTTAACGGTTCAAAAAACTTGGGAACGCTGGAAGCCCTGGGTGTGGATCTTAGCTCACTGGGCTATACCGGCACCCAAAACTTCAGTGTTTCGGCGACCTTCAGTTTCCCGTCCGGTACCAATATCGGTAACAATTATAATCAGTTCGGTGTCTATGTCGGCACATCCGCCACGGCCACATTGCGGGATGGATACATCGCGTTCAATACCACGACCACAAACGGTTCTACTCCCGCAGCGTCGTTCGTGCAGACAAATAACACCGGCACTGATATCGGCGGCCCAGCAAATGGGGAAACGTTTAACGCTGGCGATACCATTGTGGCTGCAATTTCCAGAACCAATGGCAATTGGAGCGAAACGGTCAGCGACACGACCTCCGGCTGGTCCAACAGCTACACCACCGCCGCACCGTCCAACGTCAGCGGTAGTGGATTAAATGTCGGGATTTACGCAATAAACGGTTTTGGTAATACCAATCCTTATACCCTGCCTGTAACACAATTCACCGCATCCGTTGCGACGCCCGAACCGGCATCTGCGGCGCTGTGTGCGACTGGCGCAATGGGCTTGCTGTTGGTGCTGCGTAAACGCAAGGGCATCGTTGCGGTCTGATGGATCAGAATTTACCGGGTTTTCGTTGCGGCATATTCAGGCTGACCAGGCGTGTCGGCACGTCATAATGCGGGTCCCCCCGGGATTCCGCATCCGGACCGGGCATCTCCTGACCGGCCAGCGCCGGTCGGGGCAGCACCTCCAGCACCATGGCTGTTTCATCGCAGCCGTCGCGCTTGGGGCATTTGACGCAATCGCTCCAGACTTTCAGCGGCAGCGCCTCGCGATTGACCACTTGAAACCCAAGGCGGGTAAAGAATTCCGCCTCATATGTCAGCGCGAATACCCGGCAAATTTTCAGTTCCCGCGCTTCCCCAATGACCGCCTCCACCAGTTGCCTGCCAATGCCCCGCTTCTGATATTCCGGTGCCACGGCCAGGCTTTTAACTTCGGCCAAATCCGCCCAGACAATTTCCAGTGCACAAACGCCCACCACCAACCCCGGCTGATCCGCGGATTCCACAACCGTAAAATCGCGAAGCGTTTCGTAAAGCTCCGCATGAGACCGGAACAGCATTTTTCCCTGTCCGGCGTAGTGCGAAATCAGTTGGCCGATCCGGGGGACATCTGAAATAGTGGCGTGACGCAACATGATTTTCCTTTCTTTGCCGCGGGCCTGTCGCCTGTTTGCGGCCGGTGGCTTATAATCCGTATATGTTAACAAAACGTATCATTCCGTGTTTGGATGTGGACTGCGGTCGGGTGGTCAAAGGGGTGCGCTTTTTCGACCATGTGGACGCCGGTGATCCTGAAGAACAGGCCGTGTTTTACGACCAGGCCGGTGCCGACGAGCTTGTATTTTACGATATAACCGCCAGCCACGAAGGTCGGCGGATTATGACCGACGTGGTGCGGCGCGTGGCCGACCGCGTATTTATGCCCATTACAGTGGGGGGGGGGATTCGCACCTTGGATGATGCCACCGCCCTGATTCAAGCCGGTGCCGAAAAGGTCAGCCTGAATTCAGCCGCCGTTAAAAATCCCAGGCTGCTGGCGGAAATTTCACGTAAATTCGGTCGCTGCGCCACCGTGCTGGGGTTAGATGCCAACCGTGTCACCCGACCGGACGGTTCGGAATTCTGGGAAGTGTTCGTCAATGGCGGCCGGGTAGGTACAGGCCGTGAAGTATTGTCGTGGGCGACGGAAGCGGAAAAACTTGGTGCGGGCGAAATTGTGCTTAACGTCATGAATTCCGACGGTACCCTGGAAGGCTACGACATTGAAATGACCCGCGCCGTCAGTGATGCGGTCCATATTCCCGTGGTCGCCAGTGGCGGGGCGGGTAAGCCGGAGCATCTGCTGCATGTTCTTCAGGAAGGAAAGGCGGATGCGGCGCTGGCGGCATCTATTTTCCATTTCCGCACCTGGTCAATCGGGCAGGTAAAAGATTACTTGGCGGACCATCATGTGGCTGTTCGACGGGTTTAGCGCCGCGCGGGGGCCGTGATCCGACGAAGGGTTCTTGCCGGGTCGGATCGGGCGAGTGCCAGGGATTGAATTTGTGAAAGAAGCGTTTATGCAAACCGCATTGTATAGGCCGGAAAAGGCGGCAGTTGAACCGACCGGGCCGATTGGCCGAGTCGCATGGCGATGGAATGTGTTCACATTGCCTGTCGTCTGCATGGTCCTTGGGATGTTTGCCGGATGTCGGTCTGTGCAGCCGGCCGCTAAGCCGCTACCACCGCCGATTTCCGCAGCACAGCAAATTTTGCGGCTTAACCGCCGTGCCCTGCAACTGACCACTCTGCGGCTGGTTGGATCGCTGAAGCTGGATTACATTGGTCGGCTGGGCAACAAGCATGAATTTCAAACTCATTTCGTGCTGATGATCGATCAGCAGCCTCTGCGGAAAGGTGTTGGCCCGGTGAATCTGCTGCTTAGTGGAACTTACCTGGGCGAAAATGTATTTGAAATGGGAATCAACCAACGCATGTACTGGCTGGTGAATCGGCGGAATAAAATCGCCTATGTCGGTCACCCCGGCCGACCGGCTCCCGATGCCCGCACTATTCCAATT
>JAJZEY010000015.1 GCA_021805585.1 Planctomycetota bacterium | reverse complement strand
TTTCCGGATCATGTCCGGCTGAGTTTCGCCACCGGCATGGAAAATATTGAAAAAGGCCTGGACCGCATAAAAACATTCTGCGGCAGCAACGGGTAGTGGGCCGTTCCTTCCTAATTTACGGCCAAGGTCCCGATTGAAGGCCTTCGGTACACGACATGAAGGCCATAAACCGTTCCGACACCGGCAGCTTCGCGCGAAGTGCTCCACCAGTGCGATGTCCATTCTGATTTGCAGGCGTCAGAAAGCGGTCAATCGCCTGGCCGCCTGTTCGCGGACCGCTGTTAAAATTTAAACGCCATGGATGCCAGCAGAAGCTGGTTGTCCCGCTTTCCACCGGTGCTGCCGGCGGTGTTGTCATAGTTATTGATATATGAAAATTTTAATCCAAGGCCGCGCGCCACCTGCGAAAGGGCCAGTTCAATGGCACTGTCCGAGGTAAAGACATAATCCGATGTATTTTCAAGCGATGTTGAATAGGTGGCGGTCTGCGTGAATTTCGCGGCCTTGTTGATGCGATACATGAAATGCAGGCCCGCCGCGCCGCTGATGTAACTTAAACTTCCACCATGAAAAAACTTTTCATAGGTGTATCCCGGACCGCCGCGGACATCCAGTTCCATTTTTTTGCTTTGCAGAATGTAATAACCCACGCCGACTGAATTCAGCGACCGGATGGAAATCCCCTGCACGCCGTCGTAAAGATTATTGTTTTCCGCATACAGGAACGCTTTTTTGGCCCACGTCGGCTTCAAATGCAGCAGCTGATGCCGCCAAATTTCGTCCGTATTAAAATAGGCCTGCGACAATGATCCGTCGGTTTTGCCGTAGGCACCCAGGAAACTCAATTTTACATCGTCGGCCTTGTGGTGGTAATGAAAGTTCAGCGCACCGTTGAACGTGATGCTGTTTATGTTTCCTATTGTTTCCACCAGTCCAAGATCAAGTTCATTTTCCCAATTCGGACCAAACCAGGAGATCGGCTTGGGTGGCGTCTTCACCGGTTTAACGGCCAGTGGCGATACCGCGGGAACGGGTGCGGGCACTGGAATCATTTGCCAGCCGGTGCCATTGGCGTTGGCTGCAACAGTTGCCATCGCAGGATGTTTGCCGGTCAAGGCAAAATAAACCGGTCGTTTTGCCGACATGGTGCGAACATCGGTGAGTTTAATTTTCACCGTTCCGGCGTAGGCTGTTTGAATGGCCACATCGGTGGACGTGATGGCCAGAATATGGCCCGAAAGCTTGTCCCCATTCTTCAGATACACCATTCCCGCTTTTGCGCCGGCCTGACCCAATCCCAACGCCAGAAACACGGACAACACCAGCGCACGACGTGGCAAACGGGCTTTAATCATCGCATGAACTCCAGTAAAAAATCAACCGCCTACGAGCCAGTCATGATAGGAAATCGGTTTTGATTCGTCAAATTACCCGCAGTGTTCATTTATGTGTAGAAATGCCAAATGCTTGCATTTGCCGCCGGACAGCAAGATCATCGCCAATTTGGTGGGGTGGGCATTCTTGTCCGCCCGTCGCTGTCGCCTTTTCGGCACATTATTTTCCATCCGCTACATCCTGTGCGAATAAGCTCGTTGAATCTGTGGATGCGCCGGGACTGTGTTTGGTGGAGTCATTGGCTTGCGGCTGCCCAACGGGTTACAATTACAACTCAATTAAATCCATGCGGAGCAATTATCTTGGTTGCACTGGATGAACAATTTCACCACAAAGGCGCAAAGGCACGAAGCCGTCGCCATTGTGGTAGCGAGGCCGCGCAGTCTGAAAAATCCCTGGCCCGCCGGATTATTGACGTCGCATCGCCCCGTCGCCGCGATACCTCCATTTCATCCCCTAACTCCTGTGTGAAGTTCAGCAATCAACAATCCGTTTCCAACAGCTTTGCGTCTTTTTGCCGTTGTGGTGAAAATCGTTTTCGGTTCATTGATCATCGTCCATTGATATTTAAGCGAAGCGCGGATGCGTATGGAAATACTCTCATCTTTACCGGCCCCGGCCCGGATGGCCTGTGGTTTACCGATGACGATGTGCAATCAGATTACGGTGCCAACGAAATCATTTATTGCGGCTATCGCTTTGATCCGGAATCCCAGCTTTATTACGTCCGGAATCGGACATATAACCCCGTTCTTGGCCGCTGGATTCAACGTGATCCGATTGGCTATTCCGGTGGAATTAATCTCTACGGATACGGCGAGTCCAGCCCTGCGGGGAATGTCGATGCGATGGGTGCCGTTGTTTCAGGCGTCGCCCACGATTCTTTGACTCTGGGCGACGAGAAATGGGTCTTCGGCCCGCCGGTTTACGATATTGGATGGATACAGAAGGTGCCAGGCGAAACTATGCTCAATTTGGTCGCGAACCCTTCCCCACCGCCCGTCCTGTTCCAAGGTTCCTACGCGAGGCATTTGAAGCATCGGCCTATGTACGTACCGACGCTTGGTGCGTGGGAATCGAGCAAGGAATATCGGGATGTCCTTTACGTGCAACTTACCGTGGTGTGTTGCAAGAATAAGGTGGTCAGGGCGATCCCCTCTGAAAGCCAATATGTGGGATATACGCCCCTCCCATTTGGAAGGTTTCTCCAAGGTGAAGGCTCGCTCAAGCGGGGGCGTGTTTGCGTCGCGACCGACAAGAAGAGTGTAAGCGTTTCGCCGGTGGCGAAATTCCACGTGGCACCAATCGAGAACGCAGGATATGCATTAACACACTGGGGCCAACTCCTACCATGGGCTTGGGCACGGATCAGCTACACGCTGGGTTGCGATGGAAAGTATTCCGTAACATTCCACGGCAGTTGGGTTCCCTCTGCCGACATTTACGTTTCAGGGCATAAGGTGGCAGGCTATTCGATGCTGGGCCACCGCGCGGGAATCACGCAGTTCCTGCAGGCTGGCTACGGTAATATGGCACCAGGGTATTGATCATGCGATTAAAGCCACGCTCAAGGCGGTTTTATGCCCATGTTCTGTTGGGATCCGTTTTAATTGGAGCCGCCAGCTCGGCTTTGTACGCGGCCTGCTTCGGCTGGAAATCCTCGATCGCATTGGTTTTTGGCATTGGGACTGTGGTGTTATGGTACTCTGCTGCCCGTGCTATCAGCGGAAATTATTGGGCGACGGCCATAGCGATTGGCCTGCTTTCGCCGTTCCTGATCGGGGCGGCCGTCGGCATCGGATTGGGTATCGCGCTCGGGCACATGCGATCCGGTGTGCTCCTGGGAGCCGCGCGACGAAGCAGCATATGGGCCGCGGGTGACGGGGAAGCTGCTGAGCGCGATTGCCGGGCACAGCCTTTGCCTCGGCAGCTTCGGCATGCCCTCCGCGGAAGAGGCGCAGGCGGGCGTTGTGCTGCACGGCGAGGCCGGAATTGGGCGAGGGGAGGCCGCAGCCGCAGGCAATC
>JAJZEY010000157.1 GCA_021805585.1 Planctomycetota bacterium | reverse complement strand
GGGATCCTGCCAGGCGATTCCGCCCCATCCGTTGGATTGTTTGAATGAAATCTTCACACAGGATTTACCCGAATGCGGATCCGTCGGGCAATTGCCGTTATAGCCAATAGCCGAATAATCGCCCATCCAGCCGGCCGGAACGAACGGCGAATTGGCGCCATGCCCCGCCAGAATCAGCGGAACTTGCGCCACCGGTGCGCCCATGGGACGTTGTTTGGCGGTGTCCTGCAGGGGCAGATTGCCCACCGCAGCGCCATTGTGTGTGTTATATACATAACAAAATAGACGATAATAGCCCCCATTTTGCGGCATCTTCACGGTGACATGATCCGCCCCGTTTTGTACGATGGCTTTTTTATAAGCGGTCGGCATGGCACCCCCAAGACCGCCGGCAATATTCAGATTGGAAATATCGCGCCGCAAAATCCAATGATAGGTCAGCGCGCCGCCTCCGGGTTGGGTTGCCACTACGCGGGCGTGCAGCACGCTGCCGGGCGCAAGTTTGTCGCCGCCATCCATGGCGATGGATTTCATGACCGGACATAGGTGGGCGGGCCATTGGCCGGTCCAGAAATGCTGCAGGTCATCCACCCCGCCCAGCCGCCGGCCATTGGGCAGAATCAGCCCATACCAGGTGGGCGTCGCTTCCACCTTCCAGCCCCATGTAAATGCATAAGAACCCAAACACATTCCGTGGGTGTTCAGCACGCTGTGCTGGTAGGTTGCCGCATAGGCAAGCGTTTTTTGCGAGCTGGTTTCCTCCACCGGCAGACCAATATCATCGCGCCCTATTTCCCACGTTCCGGGCGGTCCGAATTCGGTAATCAGATACGGCTTGACACCACCGGCCTTCAGATAGCGCCGGTAAAGCGAAGCCCCCCCGCCGTAACTGTTAATTCCGATTATATCAATATCCGGGCAGTATTCATTTATTTTCTGAACCTTGTGGCCGCCAATTTCCGCCACCACCGTCACTGTGGGATGATTCGGATCCAGCCGGTGGCACATTTTGGCGATTTTTTCCACAGCCTGCCAGAGAATTTTATGGTCATAACCATTTTCCATTTCATTGCCAATGCCCCATGCCAGCACGGCAGGGTCGTTGCGGTATTCCAGTACATATTTTTTGCATTGTTCATATTGTGCCCGCACCGCGGCCGCATTGTGGTAGTTAAAGCCGTCTCCCGGATGCCCCAGCCAGAAACCGACCAGCATCGTCATGTGCAGTTTAGCGGCCGCATCCAACTGATCTTGAATGCCACCAGCCCCCCACGTGCGACCGGAATTTCCACCGGCGGCGTGCAGCGCGGCCAGCGAATAGCCGCCGCCGGCACCTTTTACAAAATAAGGCTTACCGCCGCGCAAAAGTTCAAAGCCATTTGCGGATTTTACTCCGATATCGTTGACGGGTGCCGCAGCAATCGGCGAAGCAAGCAGACCAGCCAGGCAGAGACCGGACACCGCCCGACGCACGCATTTTAGATTCAACATGAAAATTCCCTGAAAAATATTTCCAACCCATGACAGGCGAATTCCGCCGGTGCCAAGGGGTGCCGATACCATAAGGAAAATCGGCTAGTTCGGAACAATGTTATAAACAAAAAGCCCGGTCGAATTCCCCGAAGCCGCAATGGACCGCACATGCCCGTCAAAACAGACCACATTGGCGACACCATTGTTTGCGCCGGTTGAAAAATGGCGATAACGCAGGCCGGTCGAACCGATCGTATTGCCGTTGGATGTATCGGTATTACCCGTGCCGTAATATCCACCGATCGGGACATTGGTTGTGGGAGGATAAACCGCCGGGTTGTTCCACACCGCCCAGTCAAACGTGTACCACACGCCGCCATCGGGAAACGCCTGATTGGCATCTCCCACGGCTATTACCTCGGACGGATTATTCACCAGCGGAAGCAGCCCGCGCGCCGGACCAGGGGTGCCGGGCACCGGAAAAACCACCGGATTGGCCGCATAATTAAGCCCCCATGGATTGGTCATATTGACATTTCTAGATGGACACCAGAAGGCCTGTTCAAACTGCGATTCCAGCGTGGACGATAAACTGTTGCGCGGCACCAGCGTCCCCTTGTTATACAGATAGGCAAAGACCGCGTCTTCCCAGCCCTGCGGACCAAAAAACGTTGAAGGCAAATGCCCGGTGAAGGCATTGGCATATTCCGTCACGCCCAACTGTATCTGCCGAAGGTTGGATTCACATACCACACTGTCCGCCGCCATGCGCGCCCGGCTAAGCGCCGGCAGCAGCAGCGAAATCAGAAGCGCAATAATGGACATCACCACAAGCAGCTCAACAAGAGTAAAAGCTCGTTTTCGCATGACAGACTCCTTCGGACTTTACGTTGCGACCTCTTTCCCCCTCAACTGGGTTTCCGTGCCGGCGCACCGGCGGGATTACCTTCCCGCACCCAGGTGCCGCCGCTTCAACAAAAGAAGGCCCATCGCCGCCAAGCCAAACAATCCCAGCGAAGCAGGTTCGGGTGCGGTGGCGGACGTAATGGTGATAAGCGCACCGGAAAGATCAAATTCGCCGGCACCCCCGGCAGCGTTGGAAAACGTCAGATTGTAGCTTGTCGCGCCCGTATAGGTACCTGCATCCGTGAAGGTGGTATCGGTTGAAATGGCGGTTGGCTGGGCGTTTCCGGATGCGGGCGAAACGGCCACCTGCGGTTCATTGCCTGTTTGAAAACTTTCAATAAACTGCATATTTACAGTATCCCCGGCGGAAAGGCCGGAAAGGGTCGCCGTTAATGGCGTGCCGCCATTTCCAAAAAAGAAGGCGCGATTCAACCAGGAAATATCCGTGGTCGGGGTGCCAGCGGTTATTCCATTCTGAATGTTGTAGTTGTTGCCGCTTATGGCAAACGAAGCCGATCCGAGTGTATAGGTCGTGGTCGCCACATTTAAGAAAGCCGGCGGCGTAAACGGTGCCACCGCTACGCCCGCGGCCCAACCCGTGTACGGCGTATAGTTCGCCGGTGCGAACTGCAGGCCATAAGTCACCGGTGTGGCCGCCACGTTCCCCGCCAGAGCGAAAATGCCCGCCAGTCCCATTGCCGGAACCGCCGCAAAACGAATTGAAGTATGGAATGTCATATACGTCTCCTGATCCAAAATGCTCCGCCGAAGCAAGCGGCGGAGAAAGTGCGGCGAACACCGCCGCACCCGGTTTCAACAGGTAATCCCGGCTTGGCCAATGATGATTGGAAAAGCGCGGTGATAAGGGCGGGAACGCATCCATACTTCTCCCTCACCCGGAAAAAAAGACCGGCCTCCAACCGGCGTGGCTTGTTTCAGCAATCCGTTCAAAGCCTCATACGTCGCCGGGAAATCAGTCCCAGGCCGATACATCCCAGGCCACCAAGACCAAGCAAGCCCATGGAAGCCGGCTGCGGCACTGCGGATG
>JAJZEY010000405.1 GCA_021805585.1 Planctomycetota bacterium | reverse complement strand
GCACGCGGGCACGGTGTGGCAGGTGATTGGCGCAACGGGCAGCGGGTTTTACCAAAAAGCCATACAGACACAACCTGGTGCTCTGTCACGCCTGCAAATTAGGTTTGACGGGGGGCCATGGGCAGCCCGCCAACCGGCCGCACTATCCGCACGGGCCGGGGGCGTTTATACTTTTGTTCGTTGTTTGTTCGCTCCATGACATTTGGAAAGTCCGCATGATTGCACGCATTCAGGGAACTCTGGAACTGGTCACCGAAGATAACATTCTCGTGAATGTCGGCGATATCAGTTATGAAATTCTGGTGCCTGCGGCCGACCTGCCTCACCTGCAAACGCGCGTGGGCCAGCGCATCGCACTGTTTACCATGCAATATCTGGAAGGCAATGCCAGTTTCGGCCAACTTGCGCCCCGCCTGCTTGGCTTTTTACGTGAACAGGATAAAGACTTTTTTCAGCTTTTTATTACTGTTAAAGGTATCGGCCCGCGGCGGGCATTGCGATCTTTGGCCGCACCGGTCAGCCAGGTTGCCGCCGCCATTGTGCGGAAGGATACGAAGTTTCTTACGGGCCTGCCCGAAATCGGCAAACGCACCGCCGAACAGATGATCGCGGAGCTTTCCGGCAAGGTGGATATTTACGCCGGTCCATCTGAATCCGTTCCGACGGTTAAACATACCGATGAACAGCTAAACGCCATCGCGGCGCTGACGGCTTTGGGTGAACGCCGCGCCGAGGCGGAAAACTGGGTGGATAGGGCCTGCCGGGCCGACCCATCGCTGGTAAAATCTTCGGATATCATGCGGGCCGCGTACAAACTGAAAAACGTGACCGGTTAACACAAGGGTATTTTCACCATGGCGCGAGAACGGATTGTCACCGCCGCTTCACTTCCCGAAGACCAGCCCGGCACGGGCGCTTCGCCGGCACTGCGGCCAAAGAGCCTCAATGAATATATCGGCCAGCGCGAACTTGTGGAAAAGCTGCGCATCAGCATTCAGGCCGCGCAGAAGCGCAAGGAATCCATGGAACATGTGCTGCTGCATGGGCCGCCGGGGCTGGGCAAAACCACATTGGCGTATCTGATAGCCGGCGAATTAAACGGCACGGTACCAAAAATTACCAGCGGGCCGGCGCTGGCCCGTCCAACGGAACTGGTTTCCATGCTGACCAACATGCAGCAGGGTGAAATTCTGTTTATAGATGAAATCCACCGCATTCCTTCGGCCGTGGAGGAATATTTATACCCCGCCATGGAAGACTTCTGCATAGATGTGGTATTCGGTGCGGGCACCCATGCGGAATCCGTGCATATGGATATTAAACCCTTCACCCTGATTGGCGCCACCACCCGCGCCGGGCTTTTATCCGGGCCGATGCGATCGCGTTTCGGCATTGTGCATCATCTTAATTTTTATGACCTGCCGGATTTAATTACCATTGTCACGCGGTCCGCCCAACTGCTGGATTTACCTTCGCAGCCGGCGGCTCTGGAACTTGTGGCCATGCGGTCGCGCGGCACGCCGCGTGTGGCCAACCGTCTGCTGCGGCGCGTGCGCGATTTTGCCGTGGTACGCGGCGAAGGGAAACTGACGCCGGCAATTGCAACCCAGGCGCTGGAGCTTGAGGGAATTGATAACCAGGGCCTTGACGCACTTGACCGCCGCTTCATGGGCGTGCTGGCCCGCGATTATGATGGCGGCCCCGCCGGCCTTGAAGCCCTGGCGGCAACCATGGGAGAGGAATCCGATACGCTGGAAGATGTTATAGAGCCGTTCCTGCTGCAAAATGGCCTGATTCGCCGCACACCCAAAGGGCGACAGTTGACCAACGCGGGTTACGCACACCTGAAGCTTAAGCCACCGATACAACAGAAACCCGCCGCTGCGGACGATAACTCGGACGGCGGGCTGTTTTAAAAAAGCCGTGCGCATTGCATAAAAACAATCGGGTGTCGCGGCCAGACGCCCGCCAATGGAAAATGGTTTCAGGCAGGACATTTTTGATGCCAATGGCCGACACCCAATGCGGCACCAACCCGCAGGACTGGCGACCCGCTGCACAACCAAAGCCGGATGCCGCCCAAAGGCTGTCCGGAGGCCGTGGGGTTTCCCACGCGCGAAATGAAAATTTCTACCATAAACTAATTGGAGGCGGAGGGAGTCGAACCCTCGTCCCGTGGCAGGTTGAGGAACACTTCTACATGCTTAGGCTGCAGGTTAATGTCGAGTCATGGGCCGCTGGCAGTCTAACTGCCCATGACCCCAGCCGATCCTGTGTCTTAACGGATGACCGATCAACTCTGTCATCCGGGCATTCCGCTGGTCGTCAGTTCTTCGCGGGACGCGGACTTCCCACGGGAACCGGGCTACCGTTTTTTAGGCAGCCAGCCGAAGGCCGAAGCCCCCGGTTGTTGGGAACTTAAAGTTCTCAGCATTTGATTTTTTGCCAATCAGTTTTACGACTTGTCCGGCAGGTCGGCATGCGATGTTCAACACTACTGTCCGGTCGATACCTGTCGCCCCCTTTCAAATGGGTAATGGATCAAAACCGGCTGAATTATACCATGAATCGGGCGGCCGAAAAAGGTCGCAACACGTCCGATAATAGCGCTGCTATTATTTGCAGCCTTCTTTTAAACGAATGTCGCCCGAATTTCACGCCACCAAGGGTTGCGTTGCTGGAGATCGGCATACCCCCCCCGGTTGGAACAGATGTTCCGCGGTGCGCACGGAGAAGCTGATTCATGGCCAGCGGTACGCCAGTCCACCGAGGTGCGAGGCGATCTTTTTTGCGGGGTTATTGTTCCCACATATACAGAAAATGCGGATGCAGCATGGTATTCATCGAGCCGCCGAGATTCACATTTACCATATTTGTTTGAACCCGTGAAGCCGAAAGCGGCGTCCGGGCGTAAATCGAACCATGGCCTGCGGAACTCCGACCATACAGAACGACATTGGCATGATGGATATGTGCCATTTTTTTGGCCATTAAAATAGCGCTGTTCAAGCCCCCAACCGCATTAATCAAATGATATCGCGCCGCGTCCGTGCCAGTCACCGGGCGGCCATCGGTCAACTTCGGCCAGTCTGCTTTAGCCACCCGCGGATGCGACTTTTCCACGAGTGCCTTAAAGCGGGCATAGAACTGATTCACAAAACCCTGAATCAGCTTTTTGTTGGAGGGCGTCATCCTGTGAAACGGAGAACCGGTATCTTTATTCGGTCCGCTTACAAATACCGGCGCGGTAATGCCCAGATAGCGCAGGGCGCGATGAAAATTAAATAATTGGACGATTACACCGATGGACCCGGTTATCGTGGTCGGATAGGCCATCTGATAATCCGCCGCGCAGGAAACGTAATAGCCGCCACTGGCACAGCCATCCATCATTGAAGCAATGCCGGTCAGATGCGTCCGCTTTTTAAA
>JAJZEY010000443.1 GCA_021805585.1 Planctomycetota bacterium | reverse complement strand
AAATCGGCCGCCTGAAAGCTCGGCTCCTCACGCGACCGGTTCACGCGGCCTCTTACAAACACAATGGCTTCCGCCTGAAGCAGCGCGGCAAACCGCTGATATTCATTGCCGTACACCAGCACCTTCAGTGTGCCGCGCAGGTCTTCCATAATCAGCGTCGCCCATTTCTGTCCCGCACTCTGCCCGGTCCGGGCGATGCGCACATCCACCTTGGAAATCAGCCCGCCGATAATTCCTTCCTTCTTGTCCGGGGCGGCCAGCATACTTTGGCTGTCCAGCGTGCTGAAGTGCGGCAATATCCGGTCCACACTGCGCAGAGGATGGCTGGTTACATAAAAACCTAAAACCGCTTTTTCCTGCGACATCTTTTCGCTTTGCGACCATTCGGCAACCGTCGGCAGTTTATATTCCGCCGGTGCCGCGCCCATGCCGCCGCCACCCGCACCCCCAAACAGACTTTCCTGACCGGCGCGCCGCGCGTCCTGGGCCGCTGAACCGTTGCCCACGGCATGTTCCACGGCGGCAAACGCCGCTGAACGCACGGGGTGCACACAGTCAAAAGCCCCGCATTTAATCAGGGCTTCAAGTACGGATTTATTCACCGCCCGCAAATCCACGCGTTCGCAGAAATCGTAGAGGCTGGTAAACGGCTTGTGGATACCCGCCTTGTCCTGGCGGGCGGCAATCACGGCCTGTACGGCTTTTTCGCCCACGCCTTTTACCGCCGCTAAGCCGAACCGGATCGTTCCCTGCACCACGCCGAAATCGGCGATGCTGCTGTTGACATCCGGCGGCATAATCGGAATTCCGACCCGCCCGTCCGGCCGCAAGATATATCGACATTCTTCAATATATTCGATGGTTTTGCTCTGGTCGCCCATTTCAAAGGTCAGCAGCGCGGCCATGTACTGGAGCGGGAAATAGGTTTTCAGGTACGCGGTCTGAAACGCCACCAGCGCATAGCGCGTCGAATGGCTTTTGTTAAAGCCGTATCCGCCGAATTTTTCGATCAGGGCGAAAATGTCCTGGGCCTGTTCGGCCTTAATCCCATTTTCCTGTGCCCCTTTGACAAACGTCTGCTTTTCAGCCGCGATCACATCGGTCTGTTTCTTGCTGATCGCCTTGATAATTTTGTACGCCTTGGCCAGCGGAATATTGCCCAACTGGTTGAATATGCGCATCACCTGTTCCTGATACACCATGATGCCGTAGGTTTCGGCCAGCAGGCGGTCAATGATCGGATGGACCTGCGGCACTTTCTGGCGGCCATGCTTGCGGTCGCAATAATCGGGAATCAGATCCATGGGGCCGGGCCGATACAGGGCGTTGGCGGCAATAAGGTCTTCAATACGGTCGGGCTTCATGCGAATCAGCAGTTCGCGCATACCGGGAGATTCAAATTGAAACACGCCCCTGGTCTGGCCCTTCTGGAATATCTGCCGGAAAACCTTCTGGTCCGTCAGGTCGGCCTTTTCCAGATCAATTCTTCCCGGACGGCCCGCGACCGCCGGATGCGAAATTTCCGTTACGTTGCCATCCTGGGCCGCGATATGTCGTGGGGGCAGGGCCTGCGGGTAATCTTTTTCAATCAGGTCCAGCGCCCGCTCCACAATGGTCAGCGTCCGCAAACCCAGAAAGTCCATTTTCAGCAGGCCGGCCTTTTCACAGGTGGGGCCATCCCACTGGGTCATAATGTCATCGCCGTTTTTGTACAGCGGAACAATTTCATCAATCGGCTTGTCGCACACGATCACGCCCGCGGCGTGCATGCCGGCGTTGCGGCAAAGGCCTTCAAGCCTGCGGGCTACATCAAACAGGCGCGTCACATTCGGGTCTTCGCGGTAAAGCTTTTTGAGGTCCGCCACACCCATGGCGCTTTCCAGCGTCACGTTCGGGCCACCGGGAATCAGCTTCGTAATTTTGTCGACTTCCGGCAGGGGCATGCCCAGCACGCGGCCGACATCTTTAATCGCGGCCTTGGCCCCCAGAGTGGAAAAAGTGATAATCTGCGAGACATTCCCATATTTCCGCCGCACATATTCAATGACCCTGCCGCGGCCCTCCTGGCAGATGTCAATATCAATATCGGGCATTTCCGAGCGGCTGGGATCCATGAAGCGTTCAAACAGCAGGTCGTAACGAATCGGATCCACATTGCACAGCCCCAGCGCGTAACCGACCAGTGTTCCCACGCCTGAACCTCTGGCACCGACCGGAATGCCGTTCTGCCGCGCGAAATTGCAGAAATCCCAGACAATTAAAAAGTAACTGGAAAATCCTTTGTCGCTGATAACCTTTATTTCCTGGTCCAGCCGCTGGCGAAGCACATCGTTAAAATCGCCGTACCTTTCCTTCACTCCGGTTTCGCACAGGCTGCGCAGAAAGTCATCCGCGGTTGGCTGAAGGCCGGTGGCGGGATCCTTCGGCGGCACATACACGGGCGCATGGCGTTTGGAAAAGTCCAGGGTCAGGTCGCACATATCGGCGATGTTCAGGGTGTTGTCGCATGCCTGGGGAATATCGCGGAAAATGTGCCGCATTTCCTGCGGACTTTTCAGGTACAATTGGCGCGAATAATGGAGGCGGTTTTCATCGGCAAGAGTCTTGCCCATGGAAATGCAGCAAAGCACGTCATGGGCTTCGTAATCTTCCTTCAGCAGATAATGGTGATCATTGGTTGCCACCACCTGGCAACCGGCCCGTTTGGCCACCTCCAGCAGTTGCGGAATTTGTTCAAGCTGGGCGGGATCGTCATGGTTCTGGAGTTCCACAAAAAACCGGTCGCCGAAAATATCCTTGTATTGGCCCGCCACCGCCACCGCGGCCGCCAGGTCGCCCCGTGTCAGGCAGGCGGCTATTTCCGTGCCGAAATGCCCGTTTATCACAATCAGGCCCTCGCCAAATCGCGCCAGCGCTTCTTTATCCACCCGCGGCCGGTAATAAAACCCTTCCAGAAAGGCCAGACTCGCCAGCTTCAGCATATTTTTATAGCCGGTCTGATCCTTCGCCAGCACCACCAGGTGATAGGCCGCCTCGCTTATGCCGTGGGCTTCTTTGTCGAACCGGGAACCGGGTGCGACATAAAATTCACATCCGATCAGCGGCTTAATGCCGGCTTTTTTTGCCTGCTGATAAAATTCCACCAGTCCGAACAGATTGCCATGGTCGGTCAGGGCCAATGCCGGCATGCCCAACTCGGCAGCTTTGCCGCACAGGCCGTCAATGGTGGCTCCGCCATCAAGCAGTGAATAATGCGAATGCCCATGGAGATGCACAAAGGAATCCTGACGGGAAAGTGTTGCAGCCATGGGGAAGCCTCCGTGCAAAAAGCCGGTACGGACGCACGATGATTCACATACCATGCCGGCGAAAAAACCCGCCGACCGGACCAGCTTTACTCCGGATTTTAACACCTTCTCCCCGTCGGGG
>JAJZEY010000336.1 GCA_021805585.1 Planctomycetota bacterium | reverse complement strand
ACTGGAATACACCTATCCACGGCTGCGGCACATGTGGTCACACCTGGAAAGAATTGGTGCCGGCGCGGGGGCCGGTGTCGGGGCGCGGGGGCCGGGCGAAATGCAATTGGAAATAGACCGACGGCTGGTGCGCCAGCGGGTGAGCGACCTTAAAGCGCGTATTGCCTCCGTGCAGGATCGCAAGGCGCGTGAAGTCAGCACGCGCAAGGAACTGCATTTCACCGTGTCGCTTGTCGGTTACACCAACGCCGGCAAAAGCACACTTTTTAACACCCTGACCGGGGCGGGCACACTGGTTGAAGACAAATTGTTTGCCACGCTGGACACCAAAACCCGCACCTGGCGGCTGGGCGCGGCCCATTCTTCGTTGCTTTCGGATACCGTCGGGTTCGTACGCAACCTTCCCCATCATCTGGTCGCATCTTTTAAGGCCACACTCGAAGAAGCCATTCATGCGGACCTGCTTTTAATTGTGCTGGATGTCGCCCATCCGCAGGCGTTGCGACAGTTGCAAAGCGTTCAACAGGTGTTAATGGACATTGACTGTGGCCCGCGGCCGGCAATGCTGCTGCTGAATAAAATGGATGCCGTAGAATCCGCGGATGATCTGGCGTTCTGGCGGCTGAAGTTTCCGCAGGCACTGAGCATCAGTGCGAAAAATGGAACCGGTATGACCGCCCTTGCCGACGCGGTACGCCGCCAGATGCTGGGCCAAAGCCTGCGGGCGATTATCAGCGTGCCGCTGGCCGATTCGAAAGGAATCACGTTTCTGGAAAAATTCGCGGACGTAAAGGCCCGTGACTACGATGCCCGCCCCGGCCGGGTCGGGCTGGATTTGCGAATAAGTTCGCGAATTCTGGAACAGATATACAACCATGTGAAGGGACCGGAAATTATCCGAACCAAAGTGCTGGCCGAAGAGGCCGATACCGCTCCGCCCGCCACCACCGTGCGCGACCTGTTGCCACCGGATTTGGCACGGGAATAAAGCCGGGTGGCACGCCAGCGTGGGCCGGGTTGGCGGGCGAAGCCGCGGATGATACAATTCTTATCCGGTATAGTACCGGATCTGGAAAATTCAGGGGATTTGGCCGGACCGGAGGGCGCGCATCGTGCGTGCGCAAAAACGCGGGCGTAATTCAGCGGTAGAATGCCAGCTTCCCAAGCTGGACGTCGTGGGTTCGAATCCCATCGCCCGCTTTCAACACATCGGTGTGAACGGGCCGGCAAAATCCTTTATTTTCAATGGTTTGCTGATCGTTTCAACCCACTTGGGTTGGCGCTGTCCAGCGTGCAGGCTGGCGTTTCAAAATGCCCGGGAACGTACATGTCAGGGTTGCGCCCGCAGTAGCGCTGCGGGACTGGAGAATTCGCCATTTCGACAGATGCCGGAGGGAGCGGAGTAAAAGACATGACGACCGCACGCCTGGAGCGAAGCGCAGCGGAGCGAAACCGGACCACGGCGGCTTGAGAATTGATGACGGACTAGTTACAAGAAGTCCAGTGATGAGCGAAGAACTTTTTTTGGGCTGTTACGATTGCCCGGCCAATCGGGCTTGAAGTTCCTTAAATTGTCGGGTGAACTTGTGTGGATTGGATTTCTTGAGCTTGGCGAGATTCTGAAGTTTCCAACGAATTGCCGGCAACTGTGACAAGTGCGGACATTGCATCAACTTCCAATTCGGTTGGCCCACAACCAACCCAAGCAGAAATTGTCGTTGATTCGGCGTAAGCGCGGCGGGTAATTCATTCCTGAGTTTGCGGCGAACCTGCTGCAGTTCCGTTAATGTCACCGGATTTTTGGTCATGCCCGCAAATTCGTTGTCAAAAGCGGATGCGATGTCTTGGTCGTGTGAAAACAAGACTTCATGGACAGGCCGGTTGTGGCCGGCCAGATAGCACACAAAACACTCGACAATTTCCGCAGTCAGATCGCTTCGCTCAAAAAGTCCGCGCACATCAAAAAGGTCGCGTGGATGCTGGCGATCCAAGGCAGCAACAAGCTTGCCACCATACAGTTCCGACGCGGCCAAAATCGGCACAAATAATTCCGTCGTGAAGATTCTTCGCGCCTCGGCACCAAGCTGCTGCATCTTGACAGGTAGAACCGTCCCGCGGAAGACGCCATTGACCTCGACTTTAACTTGATGACGGCCCCGGCGGATGAACAATTTAATTTCATCGCCACTTTTTGCGGATGAAATCTCCGCTTCAATGCCCAGCCTGACGAGCCGTTCTCTGGCGGCACCCAATCCCCGGGCAATTGATTCCAACGCTTTATCACGGCTTGCCTGGTGGTTTGTGTAAACCACGTCAATATCCACCGATAATCGTGGCATGTTTTCAACAAAGAGATTGATGGCTGTGCCGCCTTTCATGGCGAAATGCGGTGTTTCAAAAATTGCGGGAGCAATTTCGAGCAGCAACCTGACTATCTCAATATAGGTTTTATCCATCATGGCTTAAGCACAAGAATAGTTCCGTCTCTAAGGCGACCCGTCCAGCGGCCGTGTCCCAACCGCCCGCGCGAAGCCTTTCTTGCCGCAGCGGCCCAGGGCAAGTTCATCTCCTTGGACCAATTCACACACAGGCGCGAGACCTTAACGCGCCGGCAGTTTTTTAGCAGCGTGGCCAGGACATCTGGCCGTAGTGATCGGGCGCCTTCCATGATATTACGAGCTTCTTCGACGCCCTCGTGGACGCCGACTTCACTCAACATCTCCAAGATCGCCCTTTCTGGCACGGACACGGAAACGCCATCAGGTGTCTCCGGCAACGGCTGGATTCCGAAATTCTCAGGTAATTTCGACGAAAATGGATTGCGCACCGTATATCGTGATGGAAAACGTTTCCGAAACCACATTGGCAAGCCCGCCTTATCTTCGCCCCATAAGCAAAGTACTTCCCGTGCCGGCACATTGTGGCGGATACCTCGCCAAGCCAAGGCGGTCTTGCCGCCGACATGGAAGCCGGCGGCACGGCACGACAGAAATTTCAAGCAGTCTTCCTGGCGTAGCGGGTCGCCAGGGAATGCAAAGACGCCCCGGCCCAGTCGCGTCAGCCAACCTGCTTTCAAATAATGATGCGACAATGCGGACGATACTCCCAATTTCGTTAGTTGCAGATAGTCGAATGGCTTGCCTCGAGGAAAAGCGGTCTGCACGTTTCTGATTAGCTTGTACCTTGTAGTTGAAGCCATGCTTGAACTATAATACTTAAACAAAGCAAATGCAAGGCGATTACTGGCGCGTTCACAATCGAATCATGGGAGTGTGATTATGTTTTTCCCTGGGCCGCCTTCAGATCGTTCCACACGGTGCGGCGATTTTCTTCGGTATACGCGCGCAGCAGAAAGGCCGGATGATAGGTTGGCATGACCGGAATACCGCGGTAATCGCGCCACTTGCCGCGAATGGCGGATAAATTGCCGATC
>JAJZEY010000492.1 GCA_021805585.1 Planctomycetota bacterium | reverse complement strand
GGCAGCCTATAGGTCCCGACAATCCGGTGAATTTGAAATCCATTCACAACACGCTGACTTACAAATTTGCGGATTTGGACGGGCAGCTTTTTATTATTCAGCATCCGGACGATCCAACCATGGCCCCCCGCATATTTTACCGAGCCGATCGCACCCGCACGCGACCGCCGGCCTGGGTGGTCCGATTGAAGCGCATCGGCGATCCCTGCAAAGAAGCGCTGACCATGGCCGCGATGCGCGGCGGCTGGATGATTCGGCACTGGCTTCGCGTGGCCAATGCCCCCCGCGTGCTTATGACGCAGGTGAACGGAATCGTGGCCACCCATCAGTCCAATCTTGCACTGCTGACGCAGCGACAGCAGCAGGGACTTTTCGCACCGGGCAGCCTCAAGCGAATTGAAATTCTTGTTGCGGAATTCAATAAAATGCCGGGCGATCCGCTGAAAGACGCCCAGCGTCAGGCCAAAGCCCGCGAAATTATGGATGATGGCCAAGCTTATGCCAAACGATTCCAGGCCCGTCGGGACAAACTTCTTGCCCAGGAAGTCGATTCCATCGACAATTTGCTTTCCACAAAACAACAGAACCGAATAGCGGCGGCCATGACTCGTTTCATGGCGCGCTTTAATTAACCGCCCCCGGTCTTTCAGTGGCCTATAATTGTTCGAGTCCGTGGCCAAAAGCCCGGCTGATGCGCTTCGTGCGCGGATTTGTTGTGAATTTTTGGAATCACGCTCATCCGCCTTTCCGTTATCAGCCGATATTCCTATTGTCCGCCGAAGGGCGGCATCTCCGGAGGGAGGTGTGTTTGAATTAGTTTCGGTCTTTTGCAGGTGGCATCTTTATGTCCGTCAGCGAATTATTTGAGTCCTTCCGGCAATGGTCGCAAACGGAAACCGGAAAGAAAAAAAACGTGTCCATGGCGGATGAACCGTTGCCTGCTTCCGAAACACCGGTGATAGCGCAGGCCACCACCGATTTTGGATCGCGTCTTGCCGCCCCGCGTCCGGTGCAAAACGCAATCCGGATGGTCGCACTGGATATGGACGGCACCATGCTTAATCCGCGCGAATCCATTACACCACGTGTGCATCGCGCGGTGTATGAAACCGTCAAACGTGGCATTCAGGTGGTTATCGCCACGGCCCGGCCGCCAAGGTCGGTCCGCTTCTACCATCGCGCGTTAAAACTTGAAACGCCGATCGTGTCCCATAATGGCGCATTGGTCTGGGATGAACGGCGCCAATGTGTTCTGCGTCATGCCAGCCTGGACCATTCACTGGTGCGGCGCGTCATTGCGTTTGCCCGCCGCCGCTGCCCGGAGGTCATTCCCAGTGTGGAAATTATAGATCGGCTCTACAGCGACCATTTTGGCATTGTCCCCATGGATTCCCTGCCGCCTGGTCGATCCTTTTCCCCGGATGTCATCGCCTCCATGGAGGCCTTTCTGCGCGTGCCGGTCACGCGGCTTTTTCTGCACGGCAAGCCGTCGGTTATTGATGAACTTAACTACCTTCTGCCCGGCCGTTTTCACGATCGGCTGAATGTGATTCACAGCGAATCGCGTCTGCTGCAAATTGTCGCGCCCGACATCACCAAAGCCAGCGCCCTTGGTTTCCTGGCTGATGCGTATGGCTTTTCCAGCCAACAGGTGATGGCGATTGGCGACACCGCCAACGACCTGCCCATGCTGCAATGGGCCGGTATGGGTGTGGTCATGGCCAACGCGCCGGAACATGTACGCAATGTCGTCGGCAATGTGGTTCCCTCCAATGCCGAAGACGGCGTCGCCGTGGCGCTGGAAAAATACATTCTGAATACGGATTAATCCTTTCCCCCGGCCCGCATTGCTTTTAACACGTGCATGCCGACCAACCGCAATCCCGCCCGAAATAACCGTTATTTGGCATGAATGCGTTATTCGCAAGCATTGGTCAAAGCAGTTTTGCCCCGCCACGCCGCCCGGTCGGCGGCGAACAAAAAAAAGGCAACCGCCGGTAGCGGACCGGCGGTTGCTGGCGGGAAGGATGTGGTGCGAAAATAAGCGGGTAACCGTGACCGTTGCAGGCAGGCGGCTTTTTCCGCCGCCGACCTTCACGCAAGCCGCATGGATCGCCAACCGCATACACGTATGGACGACCCGATAAAGTCCATTTTAATCCGCCTCCATGAGCGCCATTTTCAGATCAAATAATCTTTTCGTGCGCGTTTCGCTTGGAAACTGTGCGCCAAATGTATGCGCTGCGCTAAGGCGGCGGTTGGCGGACGAAAGATTGGAACCCCAATGCCGCCGGGCTACAATGCAACCATGCTGATTGACACCCACTGCCATCTGACTTACGACGGTTTGCACGAACACCAGCAGGAAGTCATCCAGCGCGCCGTGGCCGCTGGCGTGCACCGCATGATTACCATCGGCACGCATCCAGCCGATCATATCCTGGCCCGGCAGCTTTCCCAGGCCGATTCTCATGTGTTTTTGGCACTTGGCTTTCATCCGCATCATGCCGAAACAATCGCTCCAGCCGACGTAACGCATCTTGAACTGTCCATAGCATTGTCGCCAAAGCTGGTGGCGATCGGGGAGTGTGGCCTGGATTACCACGGCAATTCGTCGCCCATTAACATACAGAAAGCCCTTTTTCGAACGCAGTTGGAAATAGCCCAGCGAGTGGGCAAGCCGGTCATTCTGCACGTGCGCGACGCGCATGAGGACGCCCTGGAAATAATGGCCGATTTCCGCCATCTTAAATGCGTGCTGCATTGCTTTACCGGTACCATGTATGAAGCCGAACGTTGGATAGAACATGGTGCCTACCTGGGTTTCACCGGAATTGTTACCTACAAAAACGCCCCCTTTGTGCGTCAGGCGGCAAAGGCTGTTCCGGAAGACCGTTTCCTGGTGGAAACCGATTCGCCCTATTTAAGCCCGCAGCCGGTTCGCAAATTCAAGATTAATGAGCCAGCCCATGTGGTGCATGTGGCGGATCAACTTGCGCAAGAACGTGAAGTTTCGATTTCCGATATTCACCGCATCAGCACCGCCAACGCGGTAAGTCTTTTCGGTACAGCGCTGATTGCCGACTAAAGCCGCCAATCGGAATTGAGCATGGAGGCGAAATCCCGATGCCGAATGATCCGGCCAATGCCCCGTACGCAGCCGTCGGCGGCGTCTTCTGCGTTCGGCATAGCACCGCCGCACGCGGGTGTTCCTCGGCAGTTAGCCCACCTTTTGACCAGTTTTCACCGGACTGGCACGGTCCGGCCGCTTGTGGTACCATTCCACAGACGCAAACTATCGGGGCGTAGCGCAGCCAGGCTAGCGCACTTGACTGGGGGTCAAGGGGTCGCAGGTTCAAATCCTGTCGCCCCGATTTTTTTGCCATCAGGCAAAAAAATAGAGCAGGTGAATTTAGAGAGTTGAGAGTAGAGCAC
>JAJZEY010000585.1 GCA_021805585.1 Planctomycetota bacterium | reverse complement strand
CTGCTAATAAATCGGGCGTCAGGCCATGCCGGATTTTATGAAGCGGCGTTGGCGTTAAAAAAATACGGGCTGTGAAGACGAAAAGCCGCACCATGCCAGGGAAATTGGCAGACCCGTTGCCGAACGCGTCCGGAGGAAAGCGCCGGCGCGGCGATTTGTGATAAGGCGTAAGGGCGGCGGCGAAAGACCGCCGCCCATTTTTACGTCGTTAGACGCGGTCATGTTCCGCATAGGCGGTATAGGGCCGGACTTTCGCGGATATCACACCGGCTGGCTCGCCATTGGAATGCAGGCTAAGCGTTATGGAATTGGACTGGCCTGAACCGAATTTTAACCAGCATTCGGGCAGGAAGAAATATTTCTGTCCGCCCTGCTGCCAATGGCGGCCAATGTTGTAACCGTTTAGAAAAATAAAGCCGTTGCCCTGCGCCTCTAATTCCAGACACCAGGGTACCCAGATACCTCGGGGTTGATCGGGAAGGGTAAAGGTCAGCCGGTGCCATGTCAGCAGGGCGATGGGGTCGGTGGCCGGGGTGGTTTGAGGCAGCGTTTCGTGTCGCCAGCCGCAGGCACAAAATGCGGGGCTAGCCCAGCTTTGTGAACTTCCACCGCTAAGGGCGGAAAATTCCAGTTCGGAAACCGGATGGCCAACGGTTCGCCATGGCCCCTGGAGTTGAATATTGCCAATGCCGCCGGAGCCGCCGATATTGTGGACGACAATTGCCAGTGTATTGCGGCCTGGAACAAGCAGATCATGGGCGTTAAATGTATAGGGGACAGCCCAACTGTTTGTGCGTCCAAGCGGTTGCCCGTTAAGAAACACCGCTCCACGGTCATCCACGCGGCCCAGAGAAACAATAGTGTTTTTAGAATGCAGTTGTGCGGGTGAAATATTGAAATGTGTACGAAATACCGCGGTTTGACCCGGTGTAAGCTGGTCGGCATTCATGGATCGGGCCTGGATCCGCTTCCAGGTGGAATCGTTGAACGTGGGGTGAATCTGGGCGAGTCGATCCGGATGGCGGAAATTGGGAATCAGGCTCATACGCCAATCGGCGAGTTGCCGCGACAGCGGCGGCGGTCGCGCGATATCCAGCTCGGTTACGCCATACACATCTTCCATGCTGGCCCCGCCGTTGGAATGGCCGTTATCCTGATACAGTACTTCAAGACTGTTTTCACCTGCTTTCAGGTGTCCGGCGGGGTCAATCTGAATGTCACCATTGACGCCGGCCTTGCGGTCAAGCACATAACCATTGACGCGCGCCACAATGCTTCCGCCCCCGCGGATTTTAACGTGGGCGATGGGAGGCGCACCTTGCAGGTCGGCTTCGGTAAGCCGCACGGTGCGGCGATAAAATACCGCGCGGCTGTCATATACGCCCAGGTCGGCCAGTGTCTGCCCGCTTTTAACGGGTTGCCAGGCCAAGGCACCGGGGTCCACCGCCCATCGCACTTCGGAAATGGCAACGGGCTGGGGCAGCTTGCCGGGGCGTTGAATGGCGGGGGCCTGTTCGGGAAGCCAGATGCCACGGTCAACGCCGGCACCGGCGGGAACAAAGAAAATTTTCGATCCGAAAGGCTCCAGGTTGTAATTAAAACTGACCGCCTGGGAATGTGCGCCGGTGGTGCGAACATGGGCGGTGCCCCGGCGTGATTGGCTGGTGTTCTGGCTGCGGATAAAGAAATAGCGGGATCCATCTTTCGCCTGGCGCAACAAAACGGAGACATCTTTTGAACCGGTGGCGGCCCGCACCGGCACCGTTGCAGCGCGACAAAGAGCCGGGCCGTGGGTTTTGAGCATGTCGGCGATAGCGCGGACCCGCTGAAATTTCCCGCCTATACCGCCGCACTCACGAATGGGGCCGCTGTAGTCATAGGAGGTTGCGACCCCCTGGCCGGCGCGGCCATCCAGGTTTGTGCCGCCAAAAAGCATGTAATAATTGGTGATGGTATCGCCATGGGCGAAAACAAAAAGTGTCAGGTTGTTAATTTGCGCAGGACCGCAACCATGGACATACAAGTCCGCATCGGGCACAAGCGCGGGGGCCTGGCCAACGTTGGTAAACCAGCCGCCCTGAAGTTCGGCGGTCATGCGCGGGGCGTGCGGCTGGGCGTGGCCGTTGCCATCAATGGACCTGGCGACGGAGAGAACATTGTGGCGGGGGTAAAAATCGCAGGTATCAAACACCTGCCGCAGCAGATGGTCCTTGGCACCGTAAATACAAGACCCCCAGTTGATATAAAACGGAACTTCAATGCCGTTATCCAGGGCACCCCGCACCAGGGAGCGGACGTATTGCCGTTTGACGTGGCGCGGAAACGATGGGAAATCATATTCATTTTCCACCTGGAACATGATGACGCCGGTTTTACCCTTGGGCCGGCGCGTGATCTGGTGGCGCGCAATAACCGGGCAGACCGCGTTGTACCAGTGGCGGCTCCAGGCCATGAAGGTCGGCTCATCGGACCGGAGCCATAGACCGCTGTGGTCTTTCGGGCGTTTGGTGAGCAGCCACTGGGGGAATCCGCCGGTGTCCCATTCAGCGCAGATATACGGCCCCGGGCGGGCCAGCACATAAAGACCGAATTCCTCTGCCATGGACAGGTAATCTTCAAGATCAGTCATATCGACATGTGAATAGTCATCTATTGATTTGGGCATGGCTTTTTCGTGGACGTTCCAGGCGATATAGGTTTGCACGCAGTTAAAGCCGGCGGCTTTTATTTTTTCAAAGCGGCGGCGCCACAGCGGCTTGGGACACCGAAAATAATGGAACGATCCGGAATAAATGAACGTATCCCGGCCGTCAATGGTCAGGCACTGTCCGTCATAGCGGACGCGGTCCGGGAAAGGAAAATAGCGTCCGCCGGGGGTTTCAAGGGCGGCGGCCCGTGCGAGTGTCGGCAGGCCGCCCATGCGACCCAACGCGGTCAGCGATGAAACCGCCAGCGACGACGCCAGAATTTTGCGCCGTGAAATGGGCGCTGGTTTTGGGATACCATTCATGGAACAACTCCCGTCTATTCGGCTTACATGTGCGACGCGCAACCGGACCGCCATCCGCCGACGGTCCGGATAATAAACAAAAAGGTAATTCCGCACGGCATTATTTGCAACCGGTTCGCGGACAAGTCGCGCCGGCGGTGCCGCTAATACAAAAAGCCGCCGCGCGCCGCTTTTTTTGTTTCGTAAGAACCTTCCCAGACGATTTGGCCCGTGGCAATATTGGTCAGGAAAAACGTACACAGGTAATAATCACTGCGATAGCCCCGGGCCACTTTTGTGTCGGCATAAAAGGCGGCCTGCAGGGCGTATGCCGGAACAATTCCGGGCGGCGGTCCATCGGAAGCCGCGGATAATCCCAGATGGCTTTGCAGTCGCCGCAGCGCCGCGGGATTGACGACAAAAACAAATCGATCTTTCAAAGACTGGTGTGACGCCAG
>JAJZEY010000565.1 GCA_021805585.1 Planctomycetota bacterium | reverse complement strand
GGGCGCGTTCGGTTTTAAGTTTTTCAGAGGCGCACCCGCCGGCGGAAACCACAAGCATGGCGGCCGCGAGGCCAATAGCAGACCAACGGATTTTTTTTGTCATGATAATAAGCTCCTGTCGTGCGGGGCATGGGAATGATCGTCCTGAAGCATTGCCGCCACGCCAAACAGACATTTTACTTGAACCGGTAGCCTTGGCAAGGGGGTGAGATTGGATTTTCCCGGACGTGGTGTGTGCCGCTCCAGCCAACCTGATAATCCGGCCAACCGACGCAGTTGACCGGGCACCGGCGGCAGGCCATGCCGTCTGGCCGGAATATCGAGTCACGTGCGAGGCACTGCTACCAGCGGCCAGTATGCACGTTGCGTGTGGGAACCATGACGATGTCAAACGGATATTTGGCGGAAAGTTGCGGAGCGGGCGCATGGAGGCGTGGAACAATGGGAATGCCGCCGCCCTGGGTGCCGGTTTGGCCGCTGGTAAAAATGTTATCCTGATCAACCCCCGCGTAGGGATTGGTTTCCCATGCGACATGGTCATCGGCAAAGCCGACATTTTGCCCGTCACCGTCATGATTTCCGGAATTAAAAACATAGTTGCCAAATTTATTGTGCAGCGGCTGGGTAACATCTCTGGCGTCTTTGCCAGGGGCATGCGGATCCTGCATGGGAGCCATATCGCACACAAGGGGTATGTTACTCAGATAATTTTCGTTCAAATTGGCGTTCCACCATGGTGCCGGCTTTCCGTTTATCCATGGAAATGCCATGGAATAGCTCTCGCCCTGCCCGTCCGGCAACCGGCCATTGTGACCCATGCCGAAGTTAAGGTAATAACGCGCCTTGTTTTGGGAAGTAGTCTCAAACAGGGCCGATGGCTGAACGGCGGACGGGTCTGCCGGGCAGATAAAGCTTTCGGCCGTTACGCCGCCGTCAATTATCAACAGCCACAGGCAGGCCAGGGGCGATCCGGCGAGGGAATTGGCCGCCCGCCCGCCGTTTGTTTGATGCGCAAGTAATCCGCTTTCAGGATCAATCGTTCCCAGGGCGGTGGGCGTACCCCGCAGCGGGTCGATTCCGTTGACAAATGTGGCTCCGGCGGGCTTTACACTCGGAAGGCAGCCATTGTAGCTTTGCGCATAGATAACCATTGACTGGATGATTCCGCGAATATTGGCGGAACATATAGCCCTTCGCGGAAGGCCGCCATTGCCGTCAAGTCGCGACAGCGCAGGCCCCAGAATGGCGGCGAGGATGGCGGCCACAATTACCAACATGGCCGCTTCCAGACGGGTCATTCCAAGAAATTTTGTCGGCATACTCATGACAAGCTCACACTCATTCCACCTGGGGTCTTTACCCGCAGCTAACCCGCGATGTAGGCGGCAGCAAAAAACAGCACCACCGGAGTAAACAGAAGAAAAGCGCATATCAGCAGCAAAAACGAATCCCAAGTCAACAACTTTGGCGGTTGGTCCGCGGGCCGCCCGGCCCCGCACCGCTTTCGTACGCCCAGCAGGGCGCTTAATGTAATAAACGGCAACCCGATGATCAGCAGAACAGCGGCTGTCGCGCCGGCCATTTCCAGTACAAGTTGCAGTTCGATAAACGCAACGGATGATTTCGGCATAAAATTTGTGATTACACAGGCCGCCAGAATAACGATCAATATAAGCTGAAAAATGGCGGCAATGCCGTTAAAACCGATTTTCAGGACCTTACCGCCCAGCCGAGGTTTATTTGCAATTACGTCAGGATGTTCTGGATTGTTGGACACCGAATACATCTACTCCTTTGCGCGGGCCAGGCTCGGCAAAAATAACATGAAAAAAAGTGCTGTGCCCGCGATCGACACGATCACATAAACGCCATATTGCCGCCAGTTGCCACGGGTAAGCACAACGCTGGCCGCCACGTACAAGAAATCAAATATCAACAGGAACAGTCCAAATACAATTAAAAATGCCGGTACAATGTTGGGGATGGAATAATTTTGCGCGATTATGCTGGCCAATATTAATGCCGCAAAGCTCAGCAGAAATACGGCAAACTGGCACACATCGAAACCTGTTTGCTCACGGTCGAACATTTTTGCCAGTAACTTCATGAATTGCTCCCGGTGGCCTGCAAGAATGGATGAAGGACGCAAATGAGATTATACCGCCGCGCTGTCGGCAGGTGAAGCGGAATGGGGGCTGCATCGCGCGGACCCTGACAGCAGTTGACCGCACATGAGGAAAATCAGGAAGACATATCCGCCAGGTCCCCAGTGCAGTTTTTCACGGAATTCACGGCATCTTCGGCGAACTCCGTTAATCTGCTGCGCCAATTATCTCTCTCGTCCATCGCTATAGCTTGTTATGGCCGACCTGATTACTTCCACTTACGCTCAACAGGCCGTGCCCGCTCTGGCCACGGTGAATTCGGGGACTTTGGGATACTGTCTATCCGCGGCTTCGGGGATGGTCCGGCGCTTTTGTCGCCGGAATTTCATCCCAACCCGTTACATTGAATTACACGACGCGACCGGGGAACTGTTTCTCATGCTGCGGCAGACGCCCATTCTGGGCATCAATTCCCTTACGCTGTTTCCGGACACTTCCAACCCGATCGTGATTACCGCTGATCAACTGGATCTTCGCCCCCAGGTCGGACGCATTTCCATAAAACCCGAAGTTGCCGCCGGCTTTTCCGACTTTCCATGGATCGGTGGCGGTCTGCTGGGGACACGCGGCATGGGATTTTCCGTCTGGCCGCTGAATGCGATTCAGGTGGATTACAACGCCGGATATGGATTCCTCACGCAAAGCTCCGGCCCTATTGCCGCGGGCAATTCAACCGTCACACCAACCGCCATGACCGGCCAAACTCCCGCCGATGATCTAACCCCCTGGGCCATTGCACCGGGCACTGTTCTTACGCTGGATGCGGGCAATGCGGATTCCGAAACCGCAACGGTACTGACGGCCTCGGCAACCGCATTCACGGGGAGTTTCGCCAATGCGCATCAAGCCGGTTGCCAGATTCTTGGCTGGCAGATTCCCGACGACCTGCAACTTGCCTGCGCTTTATTGGCAGGAAACCTCATCAACCAGCCCGACCTTACCAAACAGCGCGAATCCATGGGAAAAACCGTCGGCTATGAATACGTGGTGCGCGGCGGCGACCTGCTGTTTACATCTGAAATTCTGAATCTGTTGACACGTTATCAGGATATTGTGGTATGACCCTGGCCCTTCTTTGCACACGCCAATTAACGCTGCTTCGCGCGGTTCAGTCGCCGGGCCCCAACGGTGAGGTTGTCCGCCAATGGCAAACAGAGCTGGCGCAAATTCCCGCGGCCGTGCTGACTTTTCGCGCCAGGCCGGAAAATCCGTTTTTGCGCCGCGGAATAACCATCACGCATGTGGTGTTGACTCCGCAAAACATCGGGGCGCTGCTTGGCGATCGGCTGTTTG
>JAJZEY010000264.1 GCA_021805585.1 Planctomycetota bacterium | reverse complement strand
ATGAAAAGTCGGAGTGGCTTTCTGGTCATACCACGACCAGACGCCATACCGCTGTTCTTTGGTATACTCCAGCCATGCGCCAACAAACCGGATGGTAAAACGCGGGTCGTGTATGACCGGCGGATGCGCAAATCGTGGACCATTCAAATACAGCAGCAGCAGTGGCTTATGATGATACCGCAAATAAATATGCCGGTATTTCCGACGATTGATGTAATGGTCATAAATATAATTCACCTGGCTGGTGTACCATGGCCCGGTGTAGGGGGTGGTATGGTTCAACCATACATTGTGCTCCGGCCCCATGAGGAACACGACCTTGGGGTGTTGCCGCATATGTGCATATAAATGAAACAATGCATTGTTGGAGGCGATGCATTCGCGGGCGGTTGCGTCGGGGAACGGTCCGGTCAGATTGTTCGTCCAGTCCAGCTCCACAAAGTTGATGCCCATCTGGTTGAACCAAAGCGTCTGCTGGCGCAGCACGCGCGAATCCAGCGAACTATAGTGACCCAGCACCGGCTCGGCCTCTTCGTGCCCCCATTGGGCGTAACCCGGACCGAACCAGGTTTCATATTCCATGCCGATTAAGTGCTTTGGATCCGTAATGATGTGAAAAACCCGCCGCTTCACCACAACTTTAACCGGCATCGAAACGACGTTGCCACCGTGAAGAGTAATCCTGTTGATCCCCGGCTCCGGCAGCGGCAGCAGCAAATGCACAACGCCGGAAGCCAATGTGGTCTGTCCGGCACACCAGCGCTTGCCGTTGACAACGGCCTCGATTCTCAATCCGGAAATCGGCGCTTTCTGTGCTGTTTTGGCGGTCCCGGTTACCACCACACATTGCCCTTCAAGCAGACTGGTTCGATTCACCGAAATCCGCAGACCTATAGCGCCAGCCGCATGGCCAACACCCGCATTCGCCAGGATAGCCAGCAGACATATAACACTGGAAAACAGACGATAATTCATTGCCTTTTCCTGTCCGTCCGGCTTGAATTTTTGCATGCAACACCAATGCGAATAGCGCCGGACCAAGCTAACTATAACGCCGGAAAATACTTCCGCTTGCATTCCTCCATTTACCATTGGTGCTCGGCCACACCTGCAATTACCGGTTGATGGCGGGCCATGAGGCCGCGGGCGGCAAGCCACCCGGCCAGCGCAAGCGCTTATACACTGACGACGCACAACAAGACCCGTGGCCGCCGGGTCGCGCCGCAGGCTTATCCTTAAAACCAGGATTGCCGGTGTAACAAAGCATGATCCGTTTCAATCAGGCCGCTCCAATCAGACCGTTCCAATCCAGAGGAATCCGTAAAATCCGCGGCTGCATCCGCGAACCATTGATGCCCGGGTGACACTTCTATTTCGGCTAAGGGGTGACAATTCTACTTCTTGACAACATGGCGAAAATAAATTCCCTATTGCGAGTATTCGGCATGGCATGGTACTATCTAAGGAATAAAAGGCACACAGGAACCGGTGAATTACTATGCACTTTCCAGTGATCTTTCATCCGTTCGGTCTAACCGTGCCTGTTCACCCGGCGGCGGAAGCTCTCGCTTATCTTGTCGGTATAACCTGGTACGTCATTAATCGTTTGCGCGCATCCCCATCAACTCTGAATATTCAAAAGAACGTTTGGCTGCTGGTTTTTATGTTTTTCGGATCGCTGGTCGGGAGTCGTCTGCTGGCTTGGGCGCAAAACCCCGAATTGGCGATATCACTTCTGGCCAACCATTTCAATTGGATGTTGCTGCACGGCGGGCAGGAAGTGGTCGGCGGGCTGGTGGGGGGTTGGCTTGGGGTGGAGCTGGGAAAAAAAATCCTGCGGATCACTGGCTCCACAGGGGATCCGATGGTGCTTCCTGTCATGCTGGGAATGATGATTGGGCGCGTGGGCTGCTTTTTTACCGGTCTTGCGGATGGTACATGTGGTTCTCCCACGAATTTGCCATGGGGTGTCAACTTTGGCGATGGCGTTCCGCGACACCCCACGCAGCTTTACGATATCCTGTTTCTATTCCTCCTGGGCCTCGTGCTACTGGGCCTGGGCCGTCACCGCATACCGGGCGCGCGATTTCGCTTATTCATGGCGGCGTACACTGGTTACCGGTTCCTGATTGATTTTCTCAAACCCGCCCATTGGACCTGCCTTGGCTTAACGGCCATTCAGTGGCTCTGTCTGCCTGTTTTTGGCTATTGCATGTATTGGCTTCTGGGAAAACTTTCGTTGCCGCAAAAAAAAGACGTGGCGGTCCAACTGGAGGCCGCGGGCTGATTTATGGCAGACCGTCCTTATCTATTTCTTGACCTGACCACCAGCGTCTGTTCGAGTTGCCTGCGGAAGGTGGAAGCCAAAATTGTTCAGCAGGATAATCGCATCTACATGTATAAATGGTGCCCGCAGCACAAGCTGGAAAAAGTTCTTATTTCGACAGATCCCGATTTTTATCGCATGCAGCGGGATTTTATCAAGCCCGGGCAGATGCCCCTGAAATTCAACACCCCGATACGCCATGGCTGCCCCTATGACTGCGGCCTGTGCCCGGACCACGAACAACACAGTTGCCTTACCCTTGTTGAAATTACCGATCAGTGCAATTTAACCTGCCCGGTATGCTATGCCGAATCCGGGCCACATCGGCTGACGCACCGCAGCCTGGAACAAATTGAATTTATGCTGGATTGCGTCGTCGCCAATGAAGGCCAGCCGGATGTCGTCCAGATCAGCGGGGGCGAACCGACCCTTCATCCGGACTTTTTCGCGGTGCTTGATGCCGCGCGTCGCCGCCCGATCAAGCATTTGATGCTGAATACCAATGGTCTGCGTATTGCTGCGGACGACGCTTTCGCCCGCCGGCTGGCCGATTACACGCCTGGGTTTGAAATTTACCTCCAATTTGATTCATTAACCGCCGGACCGCTGGTTGCACTGCGCGGCAAAGATATCCTGGCGACCCGCCTGAAGGCATTGGATAAATTAAATAATCTAAATATATCCACCACTCTGGTTGTCACGCTGGCCAAAGGCGTGAACGATGATCAAATTGGTCCCATTATCGATTTTGCCCTGCAACAGCCGGCCGTCCGCGGAGTGTCGTTTCAACCCGTGCAGCGAGCCGGTCGTCTGGAGGGTTTCGATTGTGGCGTGGATCGGCTGACGGTTTCCGAAGTTCGGGCCAATATTTTATCGCAGACCTCCGTTTTTAAGCCCGCGGATGTCATACCTGTGCCCTGCCATCCGGATTGTCTGGCCATGGCCTACGCCCTGAAACTCAACGGTTCGGTCACACCGCTTACCGGACTGATGGACCCTAAGCTTCTGCTTTCCGCGGAGGGCAGCACCATTGTGTACGAGCGAAATTCCGATGTCGCCCGGGCCCTGCTAAAGGCGTTTGCCACAAATCATTCGCCCGAGTCGGCAAGCCATGCCTTAAGCCGCCTGCTTTG
>JAJZEY010000222.1 GCA_021805585.1 Planctomycetota bacterium | reverse complement strand
GACCGCTTTAATTGGAAAAAGACCATCGGTCCGGTGACGCAACGTCCGGGACACTGGTCATGCTGGGGCTATCCATCCAGCGACGGCATGGGGCTGCTTGAATTTTTAATGTGGTGCCAGGACCTGCACATGCAGCCTCTGCTGGCGGTTTATGCCGGTTTTTCGCTCAACCACGAGCATGTTTCAACCAGGGCGGCGATGAAACCGTACGTCAAAAGCGCGCTCGAAGAAATTCAGTACGTGACCGGTTCAATTCATACAAAATGGGGAGCTATCCGGGCCAAAGATGGTCACCCCAAGCCGTTTAAGCTGCACTATGTCGAAATTGGCAATGAGGATTTCTTCGATAACTCAGGCAGTTACGCGATGCGATTTGCCACCATGGCACGGACAATTAGGGCCAAATATCCCAATCTGAAGCTTATTGCCACGGTCCATCAAGCGGCTTTTGACGGCGTAAGGCCCGACTTGGTGGACGACCACTTCTATCGGTCGGCCTCGGCGATGTGGAACGACACCCATCATTACGACGATTTGCCAACCGGCTTTCCGAAGATATTTGTCGGCGAGTGGGCCTCGACCGAAGGCCGTCCGACGCCTACTCTCAATGCCGCACTGGGTGATGCGGCCTGGCTCACCGGCCTGGAACGCGATTCCAACAATGTGATTATGTGTTCGTATGCTCCGCTGCTGGTGAATGTAAGTCAGCCGAATTGGGGGACCAACCTGATTGGCTATAACGCCCTTCACTGTTACGGTTCGCCCTCCTACTACGCTCAAGTTATGTTCGCGCAAAACAAGGGCAACGTCGTATTACCGTTAAGGATGACCGACGCTCCTTTGACCCTCAAAAGCATGGGCGGCGCAATTGGCGTCGGCACGTGGAATACCGCAGCGGAGTTTAAGGACATTAAAGTCAGCCGTCATGGCAAGGTGATCTACGAATCTGATTTTGCCGCCAATGGCAAGAATGGATGGCGTATACATGGCGGTCAGTGGCAGGTGAAAAATGGCGCACTGGTACAAAGCCTGCTGGGCACTGATGAATGCGCATTTATCGGGAATAAAACCTGGAGGAATTACACCCTTACGCTTAAAGCTCGCAAAATCAGGGGCAAAGAAGGATTTCTCATCAGCTTTTGTTCGCAGCAGGATAATCGCATGTCCTGGTGGAATATTGGCGGCTGGGGTAACACGCGCGACGGTCTGCAAAAAGCGGGCGTACCGGGGGATTTCCATCCATCCCATATTCAAACAGGTCGGTGGTATAACATTCGGATTGTGTGCCATGCGAACCGTATCCAGTGCTTTCTTGATGGCAGGCTTATCCACAATGTTTTGATGCACCGCGAACACCCGCTGCACGCCACAGCCAGCCGCGACGATAAGACCGGGGACGTGATCCTGAAAGTGGTTAATATTTCAGACCGACCAGTATCTGCCACAATCCGGATCAAGGGTGTCGGCGCGCTTGCTTCAACAGGTACATGCATCGTCCTGACTGGACAGCGCGACGCCCAGAACAGCATCGAAAATCCGGACAACGTGGTGCCGAAAAACCAAACGATGAGCAATGTCGCATCGCACTTTGTGCATCTGTTTCCAGCGCGATCCGTTAATGTTCTGCGTCTGCATGTGGATGGCTCAAAATAGGAACGTCCCCAATGCGGATCCCTGAAGGCGAGCTTCGGATTGGGTTCGCCTTCAGGACGAACCCGGAAGCGCAATCCGCCTCTGGCCGCCTTTTAAGCCCCGATCGCGTGGATACCCGTTATTGCGCGCCAGGACAGGCGGCATCAGAGCAATGAGCCGGCAATGCGCCTGTGTATCGGCAGGCGGCCGATTTGAATCAGACCGCCGCATTGGTCGAAGCGGTAAATCCTTATTGACGACTTCTTGTTTAACCGCAGGCCTGCCCCTACTATAAGATACGTTGGCGACCCGGAACGGTTTCGCGAAGCCGACAGACTGATGACCACAACCGCTGCCATTCCAGAAGAGTTGCTCGGAATCTTTCAATCGCCGGTTGCCCAGCGACTGGCCGACGAGCTTACCACCCGCGGTCACACCGCGGCCACCGGCCAATGGGGTTCGTGCGCTCTGGTACTAGCGGCTGCGGTACGGGCAAAGCTTGGTCGTCCGATGCTGATTATCACCGGCCATCTGGACGAAGCTGACGATGCAATAGATCAACTGGCCTTTTTCGATCCCAAAATGAAGCCCGAACTTTTTCCCGCGTATGAGGTTCTTCCCGGCGAAACAAACACTTCCCAGGAACTATCCGCCCAGCGTCTGGGACTGCTGGCAGACTTGGCGGCCAAAAACATTCCAAATCTCATTGTCGCGCCTGTACAGGCAATCATGCAGCCGTGCCCCAATGGCGAGCTCCTTGACCAGCAGCTTGTCACGCTGCGAGTGGGCACTGCGCGGCGACGCGATGAACTTCTGGACTGGCTGGTTCGCCAGGGCTATACCCGCCTGGAAACGGTGGAAAACCCAGGCGATTTTGCGGTTCGCGGTGAAATACTTGATGTCTGGCCCGCCGGGGAAAAGCGGCCGCTGCGGCTGAACTTCTTCGGCGACCAGATTGAATCGATTCATGGTTTCGACTTGGAAACGCTCGGCACACTGGATCAATTAACGTCGCTGCGGCTGGCGGCTTTAGGCTCATCGTCAACCTGGCCGCAGGAAAAGACGCTAAATTTTCTGGCGTGGCTGCCGCCCCAGACCGTGGTCTGGCTGGTGGAACCGGCGGAAATTCAAGAACAGGGTCGCAGCTATCTGGACCGTTTGTCGGACGCTCGCGGCATTTATCCGGTATCGGCTGTTCTGAAAAACATTCAGTCATTTGCACATGCCCAGATTATGCAATTTTCCACCAGCGGCCCGGAAACCATTCGCCTGCCCTGCCGGAGCGTGGAAACCTTTGCCACTCAAACCGATGAAGCCCTTGCGGCACTGGCAGCGCTTGCGGCAGCGCATCAGGTGGTGGTGGTATGCCAAAGCCAATCGGAAAAAACCAGGCTCACCGATCTGCTGCACGTGAAACATCCGACGGTGATGGACCGGGTGGCGATGCCCGTCGGTGACCTGGCAATGGGGTTCCGCTGGCAACTGTCCGAATCCGCGGCGACCGTGAAAGATGCCGTACCAGCGGCAAAACAGGAGGATGAACGCTGGCTTGTTCTGCTGGCGCACCATGAGCTGTTTCACCGGTATCATCTGAAAAGACGGTTGCGTGCGATACAGGGCGCTCGCCCGATTGACCATTTTCTGGACCTTCAACCCGGTGATTATGTCGTGCATGTGGACCATGGCATCGCGCGATACACGGGAAATACGAACCTGACGCGGGATGGCAAATCCATGGAATACCTGACGCTGGAATTCGCCCGCTCCGCGACACTGCACGTTCCGATTGTGCAGATTAATTTGGTGCAGAAATATGTTGGCGGCGCGCAG
>JAJZEY010000397.1 GCA_021805585.1 Planctomycetota bacterium | reverse complement strand
GCAAAATCCGGATGGAGGATTCAGTTACATGCTGGAAATGCCGGGGTCGGCGTTTCCGCGATCGGCGGCGGGTGTCGCGCTTCTGTTTTATTCGGGCGTCTATTCCGGCCATGCCATCACCAATGCGGTCCATTATCTGATGGGATGCCTACCGGGAACGCCGGGCAACAATCAGGGTAATTTTTTTTACGGCAATTACTATGGCACCCAGGCCATGTTTCTGGCCGGCGGCCCCTGGTGGGGCAAGTGGTGGCCCGCGATGAGTTCCGCGCTGCTGAAGCGCCAGCAGCAGGATGGAAGCTGGAGCGGTGGACCGGGAACGAGCTATGGCACGGCCATGGCGCTGATCATTCTGCAGATTCCCGACCGGGTGCTGCCGATTCTGCAAAAATGAGCTTGTCACAGGACCGGATCATATGTCTACGCATGTACATAATCGCAAGAATATAAAATACAGATCGGAAAATCCGTGGTGGAAATTCGCCGTTCTAGCAGCATTGTCGGCGCCAGCTTGTGCGGCCATAAGCGACGCCGCCGCCATCCGGACGCCCACAGGCCCGCCGGCCGCCCGTAAGACCACAGCGGACCGGACCGCGCAGGCACGGTGGAATGTGCGGTTGGGACAACCGTCTTGCGTTGTTGGCGGTAGTGGCGGATTCATGCACCTGGCCAATGTACGGGTCGGCGACTGGTCAAAATCGACCGGTCTTTTCATCGCAATTCCGCACCACGTGCAAACGACAAAATCGCGATTTGCCACTGCGGACATTCTGAATGTAACCCGCATCGGTGCGGACATCGCGCCGGCGCGCGGCTGGCAGGTGGTGCTGCGCAATGGTGGTATTGTGGCCGGCCGGCCGCAAACCCTGGCTGCGGGCAATCTAATGGTCAAGGCCCGCGGCATCGGAATGCTCGCTGTACCGTTGGCGGATGTGGCGGCGGTGCGGTATGGTGCGGCACCGGCCATTCGCCCTGTCGCAACTCCGAATGACACGTTGTATCTGACCAATCGGACAACGCTGGTGGGTGCCATGAATACGCTCGGCGCAACCCACGTGCAATGGTCCACTTCGCTGGGAAATGCCACGGTGGCATGGTCCCGCATCCGCTACATGGTTCTGGGGGGGCCGGTGGGTTTCATGCCTGTTCATGGACTGGCCCAGCGTGTTTACCTTTCCCACGGCACGGTACTGGTGGTGCACAACCTGGCCTGGCAATCGGGACGGGTGACGTGCCGCGGACCTGGCGGGAAGCCGCTGACGTTTCCGCGGTCAATGGTATTAAAAGTTTCCATCTATGGAGGTCATGCCCAATGGCTGACCGACTTTAAGCCCGATATTGCCAGCCAGATTCCTTATTTCGGCAAACCGGACCAATGGCCGGCGCGGCGAAATTTGAATGTGATGGGCGGCCCGTTGTGCGCGGATGGCCGCCGGTTTGCGCATGGTCTGGGCGTCCATGCGACCAGCACGCTCACGTATAACCTCAATGGCGGCTATTGGCGTTTCGTTTTCCTGCCCGCAATGGACCAAAGCGCCGCACCATTCGGTCAGTCGCAAGCCCGCGTCCTGCTGGATGGAAAACCGATCTGGCATTCAGACCTGCTGCCGGGTGCCACCCCGCTGCGGATGGTGAACCTGAATATAAAAGATGGCCGTGTGCTTACGTTACAGGTAACGGATGGCGCAAGATTCGGCGTGCGGGCGCGGATGGACTGGCTGGACGCGGCGCTGCTGCGGAAATAACCACCGGAGCACGGATTTCATGGGCGATGAAATAGCCATTCAGGCTTTTGCGGCGCAGTGCGTGTGCGGCCGCCGACTGGCACTGGACCCAACTCAAATAGGGCGGCATGTGGTCTGCCCGGCGTGCAGCCGCGTGATTATTCCAGTACTGGCCGAGGCCACGTCTATTCCGGCCCGGTCTTTGGGCGATCGCGGAACCTTCGCGGAGCAAGCCCCGGCGACAAGCAGTCATGAAGGCCCGCCGCCGACGGCAACCGCGGTGGACGATTCGGCCCCGATTATTGTTCTGCATCTTTCCCAGTGGGATAATTTCTGGAAATACCTGACCTGCCTGATGGTGGAAGTCTTGGCGGGCGGGCTATTTCTGATTCCATCGCTGCGGCCGTGGGCGGCCATGATTGTCGCGGCTGTTTCCGGCGTGGTGGTAATAACCGCGTTCTTTGTCTTTCTGCATGCGCGCATGACACGATGCATTATCAGTGAAAATAGAATTGAGACACAGAAGGGTATTTTTACCCGCCAGATTGACTGGGTATCCTTAAACTGCGTTCTGGATATTCAACTGCATCAGGGCTTTGTGCAGCGGATTCTGGGCGTGGGCACGATCAGCGTGCGCAGCACGGATAAAATAACGCCCCTGCTGGAAGTTCCGCATGTGCCCAAGGCCGGAATGGCCTTTAATTTTTTGCAGGAACAGTTGAATCGCCGGTCAAAACTGCTGAGTCTGGTGCGGTGAAGGCGGCGGCGGACAGGTGGTGCGGACATCATGGTCATCGGATCCGTCGGGCCAGAGGCCCGACTCCCAGCGTTGCCGCAGGAAGGGAAATGGCTTTAGTGCTCTCTGGCACCGAGGACCCGACTATTTATGCCATATTTTCGCATCCGGATAAAAAACGGGCACCCCCATCAGTGATGCTGCGCCCAGTTGTAAAGGTCAATGACCAGACGATCCTGCCACGGGTTTACGTTACCGTGGTAGTAATTGCACATGATGGAAAACACAAAGGTGCGTTGGCCGACAAACAAATAGCCGCTAAGTGTGGAAGCTCCGGTGATATGACCGTCTTTGGCGCGAACATGCTTTCCAACCGGTGACCCCATGAAACGATGAATCAGCGTTCCGTGGCCCGGTCGGCAAAGAGTGTCGATAAACGCCCGTCCATCCGACCGATAGGCCATTTTTGCCAGCACAGCGGTAAGTGCCGCGGGCGCGATGTGGTCAAAGTGGGAAAGGCCTGAGCCATCCACCATGTGGGCCAACCGCGGTCCGATACCCATTTTTCCCAGCCAAGCCATAACCGCGGCATCCCCATTGGCCCAACTTCCGGGCTGCCCGGTAGCCAGATGCCCCAGCAGCTTGCACATGCTTTCGGCCATCAGATTAATGCTGTCGGTATTGGCCCGGTGCAGAATGTCCAGAAGCGGGGTTTCATAGGTTGCCAGCAGGCGTGGTGTCCCTCCTGCGGCGGCAAGTGTTCCGCGTCTGACGACACCGCTGACGAAAATGCCCTGATTGACCAGCGATTGACGCATCAGATTTCCGGTAAAAAGCCCCGGGTCGCTGATCGTGGTCTGCATGGGGTAATCACCGGTGGCGCGCACCTGACCGCGCAGATAAAAATGATCGCTGCCGACAGCTCGCCACAACCAGCAGCTTTGCAGCGGCCCGCGGCGGGCCTGAATGGTAACGGGCGTAAAAGGACTCGCCGGCACCAGATTTACGCC
>JAJZEY010000518.1 GCA_021805585.1 Planctomycetota bacterium | reverse complement strand
TCCGATCTTGGAGTTACCCGGACCTGACGGCACAGGCCGCGATTCGCTTTGACCCGGCCATCAGCATCATGATGTATGGCGTGCTGAACCCGTCTTATCCGGGATGGGTCGCATACTTTGCCAGTGCCGGTTCCATGACGGAAATTGGCCGCCCGTTTGCCCGCGCATTGGGGGACCTGGCTGACCCGGCGGTGAAAGCCGCGATGACCCAATGGCTGAATGACGCCAACCCACAGGGCCGGATGGATGGTATAGCGGCCGCCGAAAAGCTGCATGGCCAGCGGTATGGCAGGTTTGATGGGCCATCCATGGGCATGTACACCGGCCACGTGGATGAGAGCCAGTGGATGAGCCAATTTGGCGTTCATGTGGTGCATCGGGGGCAGTTATGGTTCTGGGAAATGGCACAAACAATTGAAGCCAAACGCGTGCGGGCCGGCCTGGATTGGCTGCAAAACGTTTGCAAGGAAATAAAATATGATGGCAAAAAATTGACCCCCGGCCCGGATGGCACGCTGGCGCGACAGGTGCGAATGTACCTGGCCGTAAAAGATTATTGCCGGGACGAAGGAATTGATTTTTGCGGCATAACCGGGCAGTTGGACATGACCGAACAGCCGCACATGTGCATCATGGATGTGCAGGAAGCCCTTCTGAATGACAACGCGGACTGGGAACAGCCCAAGAAAAAGCCATTGATTTGCGCCACCGAATGCGACAGCAACGGTGCGCTTACAATGCAGTTGATGCACCTGATCAGCGGCACCCCGGTGCTGTTTGCGGACATGCGGCATTATTTTGCCGATCAGGATGTATATGACCTGGTGAATTCCGGCCAGCATGCACCGTGGTTCAGTCGGCGGCATAAAGACTACCGCAAAAACTGGGGCGAAGTGACGCTGTATCCGGCAATGGATTTTTATTTTCATGCCGGTGGTGCCAGCGTGCAGTTTTATAGCCAACCTGCGGACCTCATTACTCTGGGCCGCATTACCCGCAAGCGCGGCGAATTTCAGATGCACCTGGTGCGGGCCAGCGTGCCGGACCTGGGTTTTGAAACAATGGAAAGCCTGGCGAAGCAGACAACCTACACCTGGCCACACATGTTTGTGCGGTTCAAATGCCCGCCGGAGGCAATTGGCAATCATTACAGTTCAAACCATATTCACGGCATATTTGGCGACCATGTAGCCGCGATGACGGCCGCGGGGGAATACCTGGGCATGGAAGTAACGGTGCTGGGATAGAGGGCGGCACGGGAACAAATCAGGCGGCAGGGTTTAGCAGCGCGGCAATCAGCAGCGGCACAGTGGTGGATGGATTATTGGCAAGAACCTGGTCGATATCCTGTGGCTTATCAATAGAAAAGCAGCGGGCTGTCTTCGTGGCAACATCAAGGTTCGGAAATTCCTCGCCATTGAAAATGGCCTTATCAAACCATTCGGGGTTGTGCAATTTTGGCTCACATCCGCGGATTTTCTTCAGCTGCCGACGGCTGCCATCCGGGGTGGAAGTGGCTGCGGGGGCCATGACCGGCCTATTGCGGATACAAATGCACGTTGTGAAATTCGAATGGAACCTGCACCACGGTTCGGCTGGATGGGGCCAGCCAGCTTAATCGGACCGGCGGACCAAATGCGACGACTTTTTCGGGCTTGGCTTTCGCCTTTGCCTTGGCCATGGCGGAAACCGTCACGGAACCGGGAAAGCCCGGCGGCGGATTGAATCCGGGGAAGCCCGGCGGAAGACCATTATTCGAAGCATTCGGTTTGGCTGTATAGACCATTTTTCCCAGGCCGGTGGTATGACAGCCGCAGTCACTTTCATATTCCGAAAAATAGGCATGATTCCCGGCATCATACACAATCGGCACCTTGCCGCTGAAAATCACCTGTTCGTCATGATCAGTTATTTTTTTCTGGGCGGCGGTCATCGCCTGCCGATTAAACCCAATGGGTGTAACGGCAAAGTGCATGGTGTAGCGCTTTTTGGCCGGTTCCCAAAGCAGCGGAAAAAATTCCACATTGCACCCAAGTATCTCGACGGTGTGCGGCGTTTGCAGCGTGCCGGCCGAAAAGGCTATATGCCGGTGGCTATGCAGAAATTCCATTGCCACAGAACCCTTTATCAGTTTAATCATATTAGAATCGCCCGACGGAGAGGCGATTTGGATTTGCAGGCTTTGCCGCCAAATGCCAGCCGATGAAGACGATACATAGGAAAACATGCCGCCAGCCAGCCCTTTGGGCAGAAGCAACGATCGCCCATGATTGTCCAAGGCCCGCGCAATGCGCAGATGCCCCACCGAATAATGCTTGATGGCCGGAGGTATAAACATGCAGGCACTCAATTGAAGGCAGCCCTGCCGCACCACTTTCGCCGCATTAAAATTTATATTTCCCTGAAACGATGCCCCCGTCGGCTGGAAAAGAATGGGCCCGGCACGCGACGCAAAATTGCCGATGATTATCGGGTTCTGCGCAACAGCGGCGACGTTGAGTTCGACCACACCTTTACCGCCAATCCATTGCCGATCCAGCACCAGGCCTGACCGCCTGAGAAACAGTCGCATCGCCGACCAGAAATCGGCACGCGTCACATCGAAATTCATCGGCTGGTTCATAGCCGCCGCTTCAGCTTTCACCACCTGAAACTTTACGCCCCCCTTTTGGCACAACAATTGAAAAACTTTTTCCGCAGGCGTATTTTTCAGATGCAATGTGACGCGGTCTTGGCTCATTTCAGCCAGAATTTGCTTGGCCGCGGGTGTCCGATGCCCCTGAAGAACAACCGACAACCTTACCGGTTGGGATACAGGGTCTTGCCCGGCGATTGCTGGCGAAAATCCACATACCGCCACGGCAAATCCCGATGCGAACGCCAGCGTCCGACAGATCGTTCGATTGATCTTGAGTTTCATGTGGTTCCTTTCCCCGGCGGTGGCCGGGCAAAATTAGTGCAACGGCGGCAGTGGCACATTGTGAAACACGAATGGAACGGTAACCCGCGTTTGAAATGCCGGCAGCGTCCACACCAGGCTTGCAGGCACAGGCAGCGGTTTGCCGGATTTAATTCGCTTCTTAAGCGCCGCAGTGGCAGCGACCGGAAGCGAACCACCTGACGGCATCGAAGGCGATTCGGCTGCAAGCAATTTTGCCTGCGCAGGCGAGGCCACGCGAATGACACAGGTTAAGGATGTTGGCGGCTGCCCATAATAGTCGGTGGAACTGTAGTCGGTGTAGCCGCCACCGTTGTTTATCTGTGCGACATAGCGCACATTTTTTGCACCGAAAAATACCAATCCCGCAGACTTCTGAAGCGCGTTTAATACCGCAAGTTGAGCAACGCTGAGAGTATGCGGCTTTGAACCAAGAAATTGCCGCGTCTGAAGCAGCATGGCAATCGTATAGGCGTTCATGGCGGCGTGATATATGGGGCGTCCGAATTCAATATCAAAACCGACAAAAACCG
>JAJZEY010000493.1 GCA_021805585.1 Planctomycetota bacterium | reverse complement strand
ATCTCACGAAGCCCTTCGGCGTTGGCGAATTGCTGGCCCGCGTACGCGTCGCACTCCGCCGAGCGGCGGCAACGGCCCAACCGAACTCGCCGAAGTTGTCCATCGGTGATATTCATGTCAATCAGGATGCGCGCGCTGTCACCGTCGGCGGCAAGCCGGTGCGTCTGACCCCGCATGAATACCGGTTGCTGATGGTGCTGATGAGAAATGCCGGAAAAGTGATGACACATCAACAGCTTCTAAAGGCCGTCTGGGGCACTGCTCATGTTTTTGAGACACACTATGTGCGTGTTTATATGAACCAGCTTCGCAAAAAGCTGGAGCCAAACCCGTCTGAGCCACGGTATATCATGACCGAAACGGGTGTGGGCTACCGTTTGAACCTGCCGGAAGAATCGTAACAGACAGTCAGCCGCCGGTCTTGGAAACAAATTGCGCCCCCGCAGGCTTAACCACGCGGCAAATTTCATTCATATTGGCACGCCTTTTGCAATATCACTGTCAGAGGCGTTTTGATGCCTAATTTGTTGACTGCCAGGCAAAACCTGTTGCCAGCGGTCAGACGCTGTTGGCCTGCCGGGAGTGATCATGGAACCCGCAACCCTGAACGATGTGGAGCAATCCATTACCGAGCTTGGGCGACAGTTTCGCTCTATCCGCCAAGGCCGTGGTTGGACGCTTGATGAACTCGCCGAGCGAAGCGGCCTTTCCAAACCGCAACTTTCACGACTGGAAAGTGGTGAACGCCGGCCATCATTGGCAGCGCTACTTTCACTTTCCAAGGCCTATGGCCTGGCCGTGGGAGCGTTCTTTTCCGCACCCGATAGTGCGGCGGACATTCAAGTGGTTCGGGCCGAAAAAAGCCAGCCGCAGCAGGCCAATGGCCTTACCTACTGGCCGCTTTCCACCGGTGCCAGCCGCTTTAATTTACAACCGATTCGTGTGGTGATTTCGCCGGGCCGATCCGAGCTTGATCGCTATTGCCATGAGGGAGAAGAATGGCTTTTTTTGCTTTCCGGAAGGCTGCGCGTCACCGTGGGCGCTCGGACGGAAATCCTTTCGGCCGGAGACAGTGCCCATTTTGATTCCCGCATCCCCCATCGACTGGATGCACTGGATAACGCGGATGCGGAATTGATTGTGGTGGCATGCCCGCTGGAAGCCCGGCCCTTTGCCCGACCGCCCGGGCCGGCGGGCCAGCGCATTGGAGAGTAAAAAACCCTGGTGCCCCGGAATGTTGCCGAATTGCGCCGACTTGGTTTGGCCTTGGCACACGTGTGGAGCTGAAACGATGGTTTTACCGGCCGGGATGGCGAATCCCGCTGTCGGCCCGCGCATGGACCGCTGATGGCCCACAGGTGGTGGATGGAAACGCTGAAAAATTCGGAACAGTTTGAGCGCTGCGCGTAGCATCGCCTTTCTGGTCCCTGTAAGCAACCATCCAACAAGGAGTTTCCCATGTCCACTAAACCCAGGCTGCGTGCGAATTGTCTGAATTTCTGGGAGGTGCTGGCCCAGGCAGTCGCATTAATCTCCCCTACCATGACCGCCGCTCTTATTGTTCCACTGATGTTCGGAACCGCGGGCGGTCTGGGCTGGCTTTGTTATGCGTTCGGAACCGTCATGCTGCTGTTTGTGGCCCTGAACCTTAACCAGTTCGCCAAACGGTCGACCACCGCGGGATCCATGTATGATTATTCGGTGCGCGGCCTGGGCAAGGCGGGTGGCGGTATCGGCGGCTGGTGCCTGATCTGGGCTTATCTTTTCATTGGAATCGCGGGTGTGACCGGCTTCACGCATTTCGCCAAGGTATTGCTGGGTCTTGTGGGCGTACCAAATGGGGCGGCATTGTCCATCGGCCTGTTTGCCTTGTGCGCGGGCGTGGCCTGGTATCTGGCCTATAGAGATATCAAACTTTCCACCATTATGAGTCTGGTTCTGGAGGGCATTTCGGTCACACTGATTCTTGTTCTGATGTTTGTGGTAACGGCACACACCGGCGTGGTGGATACATCGCAGTTGACCTTCGCCGGGACTTCCATGAGCACCATCGGGCTGGGTGTGGTAGTCGCCGTGTTCAGCCTGGTTGGTTTTGAGGCGGCCACCGCATTCGGCGAAGAAGCCAAAAAGCCGTTAATCAATATTCCGCGGGCCGTTATTACCAGCCTTATTGTAACCGGTATATTTTTCGTGCTGGTGACCTACATGGAGACGCTGGCGTTAAAAAATCACAAACCGACACTGGATCAGCTTGCCGCACCACTGAACACGCTTTCCAAAATGATGCACCTGCCGTGGCTGGGCGTACTTATTTCAGGCGGTGCCATGATCAGCTTTTTCGCCTTGTCGCTTTCCTGCATGAATGCCGGAGCCAGAATTATTTTTTCCATGAGCCGCTCAGGCGTGTTTCATTCCGCGGCCGCCAAAGCGCATCACCATAACTTGACCCCGCACGTGGCTATTACCACACTCGCCATTTTACAGTTCATTATTCCCACCACGGGAATCCTGATCGCGACTGCCGGAATCGGCGGTTTTCAGATGGCGGTTCTGGATGCCTTTAACTGGGCCGGAACCTTCGGGGCCTTTGGCTTCTGCGGTGCTTATTTTATTATCTCCATTGCCGCACCAGTCTATCTGAAACGTATCGGCGAGCTAAAACCGCTGAATATTCTTATAAGCTCGCTGGCGGTTTTACTGCTGCTTGTACCCGCCATCGGCACTGTCTATCCGGTACCCACTCCGCCGGTAAACTATTTCCCGTATATTTTCGGCGTCTATGTGCTGCTGGGAATCATCTGGATCGCCGGCGTTCGGCGGGATAAAACGATCAAGCCTGAAACGCTTTACCAGGCCGAATTTGCCGAAACCCAGACCGAGCTGGATATGGAACACGACCCGGTCGCTGCGCCGGTGGGAACCTGATGGCGGCTTGATTTTCGCAAGTTATTCCGAAATCCGCCGGCCGCCTGAACAAATTGTTGTTGCCGCCCGCGCCTGACCCGCGCGGGCGGCAATGTCGAGCTTCGTCAAACGCATGTGCCGCCTGGCGTCCGGCGGCCCGGCAACCGGCTGGGCGCAGCGGTTTTGTCCCCGGTTTACAGGAGGCTTTTCATGGTGTTAAAATCCTTCCCTATGCTGAAGGATTCAGAACCCAGTTTTGCCGGCGATCCGGACAATCCGCTTCAACTGGCTGGAACACTTGTCACGCTATGTGTTGGCAAGCCACAAAACTATGGCTCGCCCGATGCCACCAATACGCATGACAAGCCTTGGACGACCGGCTTTTTTAAATCGCCCATCGTCGGCCGCGCCTTCCTGGGTCGCACCAATCTTACCGGCGACGGCCAGGCGGACCTGAAACACCATGGCGGCCCGGACAAAGCCGTTCTGGCGTATAGCGCAAACCATTATCCGGACTGGAAACGCGACATCAGCCGAGACCTGCCCCATGGCGCGTTTGGTGAAAACTTCACAATTG
>JAJZEY010000579.1 GCA_021805585.1 Planctomycetota bacterium | reverse complement strand
CCCGGAAACTGGAAATGGCAATTGCCTTGAATTTTATCGATAGCCGTCGGCCAATTTGCGACAAATTGACTCGAAGAAACGATGGCTCGTGGCATTTCACGGGTTGCCTGTTCCAACTCCAGATTGTACCGCAGCCAGAGCAATAGCGATTTGCGCAGGCTGAACTGATTGCGGCGACCCAGGGATGCCGCGACTTCCAGAGGATGGCGCACCATTACAATAAAACGCGGGGAAATTTCCAGCTTTGCCAGCGCGGATATCCACAAAGGACACAGGCGGCTGATTTCCGGATCCTTGATTCCCCAAAGCTCGGAAGTGGAAAAATCCGTACGAATAGTCGTTTGAATCTGTTGTTCAAATTCCGCCTCAGCCGCGGGATCAAGCCGCTTTGGTGACAGCGATTTAACCCAGCCGGACGATCCCCCCATGCTGCGCAATACCTGACGGTTGAGCGCCACGGTCAGGGCATGTTCCCAGTGACCGGTCGGATTGAATGCGTCACTGCCGACAACCCGCTGGCCCACGTCCATGCCCAGCAGATTGCAAACCCGCGCCATGGCGGATGTGCCGCTGCGGTGCATTCCCGTGATAATAAGCCCGGTTGGCATGTCCATCCTTCTGCGATTAATATTTCCCGGCACAAATCCTTTAATTCGTTTGCCACGCCGGGGCAGCCGCAAATACCGTAGAACCAGGCCGCGTATGGGCCTGTATGGAGAATCCGTCGGCTATATTCCTCAAGATTTCCTGCTTTATTATACAGGCCGCGAAAGGCGTTTGCCTTCCAGCCGCATTGTTAACGCGGATAGCGGACGATATTTCCGCGCCGGCATTCGCGTGGCGGCAACGGGGCGAATATCCAATCGGTCGCCCGTCCATGCCACTCTGGTAATGCACGCTTCGCCCGCGGTTTAGTTGCAGCAAGCATGGATTTGGTGTCGGACGCGAGTCAACAGGCTTTTTGGTGCCTGGCCGGCGCGCACTGCCGAAAGCGGGAACGACCGGTGGCGGACATGGACCGGTTTTCTTCACGCGGTGTTATCGGCTGTTGACTTGCTGAATAGCCAGATTCAGCCGCATCCGCGCCATTTTTACCATCGCGTGGGTGGCAGTGGTGTTCCGCAGCACCAGTCGCGCCGCGTGAATCCAGTAATAAAGGTTGGAAATAGCTCGCTGCCGGGGCGTGTAGTTCGCGGGCACTGTGGCTGGTGCGTGCCAGACTCCGGAAAACAGCCGTTCCGCCACGGCCAGCCGTTTCCGCAACCGCCCGCCGGCCGGGCGGGGAAATGAAGAATATTTGACATTCTGAATCAACAACGGGCGATCGCTTGCGCTAATTATTCCAACACCAAAATAACAGGGCTTCGTCGATGGCCGCGGATGGCGTATCCGCCATGTGTGCTGCAACGGGTCATGGGTCAGGGCCACACATCGGCCATTGATATAAACGGCGTAGCCATCCGCGACGGAGTCTGGTTGCCAGCTTAGAACCACGATCCGACCAACCTTGTGCGCGGCGGGATGCAGATTGACGATGGACTGGCCGTTTAAGCGAACGTTGTGAAAATGAAGGCCAGCCGCATTTTTAAACCAAAAGCCGGTTAGTCCGGTCTGGATATGTTGAATATTTACGTGACTGAAGCGGATGTCCGCCATGGGCACGGGTTGAAGGTTCAGCATGGCCACGACCGGCTGGGGGGAAAAGCGACCCTTGCCTTTGGGCGGTGGCTGGCTTATTTGCCCTATTTGTACCCGCGAAATGGACCAGTCCCGAATATCCGGCGCAAAGCCGGCATCCGGCAATTTGTATTTTCCGGCCCAATTGACCGCCTGATCCGCCAGGGAACGGGCAATTTTAGCCTTGATGCCGCGGAAATAAATATGGCGTATAAAGCCGCCGCGACGCCCACCCCATTTCATAAAAATAATATTGGCACCCTTGCCGAATTCATTGTTCAGCGCGCACACGTTGCGGATTCCACCGGACATTTCACTTCCGAATCCGATGTTATGTGAAAGCCAGTTGTTTTGGATCACAACGTTTTCCGTGGGGCGGCCCCCATTGACGATCCATCCGTCGGCATTTTTTCCGCTTTTAATCACAATATTGTCGTCATCGGTGTGGATATGGCATTTCTGAATCAGCACATTTTGCGTGGAGTCCAGATCAATTCCGTCGTCCATGTTCAGCTTGTTGTTGTACACCACGACATTTTGGATGGTGACATTGTCGCAGAAACAGGGGTGAATGGTCCAAAACGGCGAATGGCGGAAAGTCACACCGCTGATCAGAATATTGCCGCAGAATTCCAGGTCGCAGAATTCCGGCATCAGATGGTATCCCGGTCCCATGACCCGCTTGGCCATTGCCGGCAGATTGTTGGCCATTGCACGAACAAGTTTGCGATCCGCCCACTTTTTCTTAAGCTGACTTTTGTACCACCTTAGCCAGGGCGAGTGTGACCGGTTCCGTCCGCCGCCGAAAATGCCGTGCCCGGTAATGGCAATATTCCGTTGGTGAATGGCGTATATCAGCGGCTGATAGTTGTAAATCCAGACACCTTCATAACGCACCAGAGCGCAGCCTTTGTGCGGGCCATCACGCTTCAGATAGTCCGCTGGATTCAAGCCAAAACGCACCACCGCGCCAAAATTCAGATGCAAATTAACGTTGGATAAAAGCCGGATGGATCCTTTGCACAGGTAAGTGCCGGCGGGTACCCGCACCGTTCCCCCGCCGGCTTTATGACAGGCCTCAATGGCCCTTGCAAACGCGCGGCGGCAGTTGGTGGTGCCGTCGGCAATCGCGCCATAGGCGGTCACGCTGAATTGGCGGCCGGGAAACGTCGGCGGATGAATCGTGGCCAGAATGTGGTGATAAAGTGTCGCATTCCAGTGGGGGGTGTTTGCCGCAGGCGCTGCGGCAGGCAAACCGTCGCCGGTCTGCGCCTGGGCAAAACCGAAAAATAGAGCGAAAAGCGTCCATACGGTCAGCGGCATACCCGAAAATTTCGGCACGTCTGGTCTCCTGAAAAGGCCGGTGGAATTGTAGCATACCGGAAAATGACGGACAGCCTTCAGTGCGCGGCGCGGCTGTGCGTAATTGCTCCCTCAAAAAGTTGGGTCTGCCCGCTTTGTATCGGGAAGAAAAAATATTGCAAAGTATAGTTGGGGCCTTGACGTGACAGAGCACCGCAACCGTTTTCTTTCCAGTGACGACGACGACGTGGGCCAGACGCCCACGCCCCAATCTTTGCGGGCGAGACGCGCCCGCCAAACTCTGGGGGGCGGGCCTTTGGCCCGACAAATGAAACGGCCACAATGTCCGCTTCCCAGCGTTGCCGCAGCCACGCCGATCAGGAGATAGTGTAGCCGATGAAGGTGGCGCGACTGGTAGGCACAAAAATATTGCCGAATCGCAACTTGCCACCTTTTCCGATAACAGCGGGCACACCCGACTGCGCGTCATTGATCCGCCAAAAAGGTTGTCGTCAAAAAGGTTCTTGACAAACGCAAGCGGGTTGTTTATTCACGAATTATGGAACAAAGTGACCCGCAACCTGTTAATGGCCAATCGCCCGATCCGGAAAGGCCTTTGAAAAATGGGGCCGAAAATCCACCCGTCTGGTATCAACCCGCGCCGTGGCAGTTTGACTTGGCATGGCCGCGCTACCTTAAATTCTTGTTGGTGCTGATTCTGTTGGCCGTGGCATTTGTCTTTGATACGCCGATCGCCGGCTGGTTGTATCAGCATCCGGTGGTGTTCAAATCCGACGTGAATCTGGAATTGATCTGGGCGATGCAGTTTGGTCAGTGGACCTGTTCAGTCATTGTAATTCTGGCCGTAGCGCTTATTGACCCGCAGGGACGGCGGCGGGCAATTGCCCTGGCCACCGGCTGTTTAAGTGCGGTGGCGTGCTGTTATTTATTTAAGGGACTTTTCGGTCGCACCCGGCCATGGGTTTTGCACAACGGTTTATATCACTTCCTTGGCCCGGCGTATGGCTTCGGCCATGGTGCCTCGTATCAATCCTTTCCCAGTGCGCACACCAGCGGGGCGTTCGCCCTGGCGGCGGGTCTTTCCTGGTTTTATCCGCGCGGGCGTGGATTGTTCTATTTCATGGGGCTGGTGGTGGCGTGGCAGCGTGTCATGCGGCACGCGCATTTTCCATCCGATGTCGTCGCGGGCGGTTTATTGGCCGTGAGTGTGGTGCGGACCGTGTTGTGGCTGGGCTGGCCTGGAAAATTGATCGCAGTGCTGCCACGGAAATGGCAGGCTTGGATTTTTACCGAAAATAAAGCCGTAGCCACGACGAAAGTATAGAGGCCGCGCGTTCAGGGCTATTTGTTAACATTTCAACACATTCGAATGATTTGGTATCGGGATTTCGCCTCTGGCTGACATGAGAGCGGTTAAACGGCAAAAAAAAGAGTGAGCGGGTGAATTTAGAAAAAGTGGTCAATCCTGATTGGCGGCCCCTGCCGTTTACTTTGGGGGGCGGGCGTCCCGCCCGCTTCGTCGCGCGCCGCGGGCGTTCACGCGAATCATAAAGGATTACCATGTAGGGGGGGGCGCATTGAACGGGTACTTAAGTATATGAAATCCATCCGATCGCTCTCATGGGCAAAATGCCCCCGCTACGGGATGTCGCGGGAAGGAAGCCGTCGAAGGCACAATCGCAATATTAATAAGATATATGCATATATCGTAAGTAGTGTTGATATCCCGTCATTGCGGTATATGTGCCGCGGGGGACGCACCGGGCTGTGGCAGGGTGCCAAGCAGGCCGGACGCCCGCGGTCCTGGCCGACGGCTAAATGGTTTTGCTGACGATTGCCGATCGAAGCGAATTCAAACACCAACGGCCGGCGGGCCGGCCGGCGTGGCTTGCAAGCTTTGTTCGTTGAGCCAAGTCGCATTAAGGATTCGGCTTACCACGTCGGACTATGAAAAGCCGCTATGCCAAAAGCGACAGCACGGGATCTTGTTATTTGCGGGCGGCGGAAGTTTGACGATGTGGGAGTTTTCTGATTTTTCTAATATTTCGTCTGCTATCCCGCAGACCCGCCGGTCCGACCGGTTGACGCCAAGTCCTTCATGAATGTATTATCCGTTTTACGGCATAATTGTTATCTGTGGTGTGTCATGTTTCCACAATTCAGAGGCGAACGATGCGAATGAGATTATGGGCTGGTGCATTCACAGCTATTTGTCTTGCGCTGGTGGCCGTCGGTCCGACCGGCGCGTATACGCCGCGAAAAATGGTCGCGGGTTTCGATACGGCTTCGGATATTGCATCCATGCGAATTTTCGGTCCCGGCGTGCGCATGAAGTTAAATACCGCGCCGGCGTTTATTCATCAGGGAACGGGCAGTCTGGAAATTATCGCAGATGAATCAAAAAATCCCCGGAAGGGCGGCGTGCGCCCGACCTTACGCATGACTTTTTCGCGATCGATTGATCTGAAAAAGTATCGTGAAATGACCCTTTGGGTTTACGTGCCCAAATCGGCCGCCGCCCATTTTTTTGGCCGCTATGATGTTCGCCTTGCGGTTAATAGGGGAAATCCATACTGGTCTATGGCGGATGTTTCGCCCGGTTGGAATCATGTGGTGTGGAATTTTGCCCGGCATCCGCAGAATGCAATTGCCGGTTCCGGCTCCGGCGCGACGCGATTTCTTCCAAAAATGCGTGTTCTGCAAATTAACTTCGGACCGCTGATGAATGGATACGGGTTGTCTAAAATTTATGTGGACGACCTGCGGCTTGTTCCGATGCGCCGGCTGGTTTCAACCACGCCTGAAGAACTTGAATCGGTTCTGGGAAACGACGATTCCTGGTCCCGGCGGTATCAGGCGGTGGGGCGGTTAAGAGCCATTGGCGGGCTGAAAGTGCTGCCGGCAATTATGAATGCAACGGAAGATCACGTTCCGCTGGTGCGCGGGGCTGCCCGGCGGGCGATGGAGGCCATTGTGCGGTCAAGCGGAAAAAGCGCGTGGCCGGACCTTCTGGATGCGCTGCATATCGGCACACCACGCCAGCGGATTGCGGTGGTGCATCTGGTTTCCCGCCTGGGGGTTGCGGAAATGGGCAAGAAGGTTATTCCGGTGCTGCAAGGTGAACTTCTGGACAACGATTATTACACGCGTAGCGCCGCGCGGCAGGGCCTGGTAAAATTGGGCGTTACAGAGGGGCAAATTGCAATCCATTTAGCCGGGATGCTTCAATCGCCTGACGGGCAAAGAGTTCATGACGCCCTGCGTGTGCTGGCGGATATCGGTCCTGCGGCGACGCCCGCACTGCCGGCAATTTTAAAGGTTCTGCGCAATTCCGCCGAGCCGCTGGTGACGCGGCAATGGGCACTGCGAGCGGCTTGGTGGACCAATGATCATGTGCTGAAACCGGCGGATTGGATTGTTGGCCTTAAGCACGGTGCGATGGGCGTTTACCGTCATCTGCCGAACTTGGCGATGATTCGCCTTGAGGCCGCGGGCGTGTCGTCGGTTGGGATTTTAAGTCGCGAATTGCTTGGGGCAAAAAGTCCGGTGGTGCGGGCCCGTGCGGCGGAGGCGTTTTCCCACATGCGGCCCGCGGTTATTAAGTTGGCAGCCGGTGCCCTGCAAAAAGCACTTCACGATTCGGCCTGGTATGTGGCGTGGCAGGCAGGGAGGGATTTGCATCGCGCGGGGCTTCCGGTCAGGCAATTAAAGCCGCTTCAGGTTCGACTGGCGGGGGCACCGGTAACGGTGGTACGCCATGGCGATGAGGTAATTCTCGCCAACGGCAAGGTACGGATGGTGTTTGATAAAACCGCCATTGATCCCGGCCCGGTAAGTGTGCAATTGGATGGCGGCACCAATATGGTTCATTCCCGCTGGGTGCATCACATTCTGGCGTTTCGGCACAGCAAGGCGAACAATATGTTTGAGCGCCAATGGCTTCAGAAAGTCGGTGGAAGTCCGATTAACAAGCACTTTGTGCAGGCTATCATCCATCGAGGACCGGAAGAGGCGGAATATGTCTACACGTTTCCCGCCGATCATGCGTCACCCTTCCGCTGGGAAGAGCACTACGTTCTGCGACGCGGCAATTCCGGATTTTATGTTTATTTTGTGCTGCGCAACATGACCGGCAAGGCGATGCCGAATTCGATTTATCAGGGCAGCTCACAAAGCATCGGCCTGGAATTTAACTTTCTTGTGGCGGCGACCCGCAGCCTGTTTACAACGAAAATCATGAGTGATAATTTGCGGGGACCGACGAGTTTCGGCTTTCCCCGGCAGAACTACCTGCAATATCCGGATATTTATCAGGCTACCTGGCGGCTGCCCAATGGTGAAGTGGACGCCAAACATGAATGGATGAATTACGAACGCATGAGCCATGTCACCGGACTGGTCGGACCCAAATATGGGCTTTGGCTTGTATTTCCAAGCTATTCGTTTCTGGATGGAACCGAACCGCTGCTTCAAATGACCGCGTTTGTCGGTCCGCTGTTTATTATTGGTATGGATAATAAATATTATGTACCTACGGCAACCTATGTGGGGGCGCATTGGAAAAAGATTTATGGTCCCATGTATTTTTATCTGGATAAAGGTCCGAATCGGGAAGAAATGTGGATAGCGGCCAAGCGCGCGGCCCTGGCCCGGCGCCATGCCTGGCCGCTGCATTGGGTAAAAAACGCGTTTTATCAGAGTCGCGGCGCGGTGGAAGGAACGGTTGGTGTGTCCTTAAAAAAAGCGGAAAAAGACGGACGGAAGGGCGCGCCGTTAAAAAGGGCCTGGGTAATTCTGAGTCTGCCCCCGAAGAATGTGCCTGCGGATTTGTATGGTGCGTGGCTCAGGAATATCGGGTCGTTCATGTACTGGACGCGGTCGGATGCCAACGGCCATTTTCTGATTAAAAATGTCGAACCGGGCAAGTACGACCTGTTTGTATGGAAAAGCGGCATCTTGGGCGAAGCGCGGCGGAATGGACTGGTGGTGAAGGGGAGCAAAACATTGAAAGAATCCCGCCTGGACATTCACCCGCTGAAATTCGGAAAAACGGTCTGGCAGATAGGCACGCCCACGCGAACGGTTACCCAATTCCGCAATGGGGGGAATTTCCACATCTGGGAGAACTATTTGCGTTACGGTATGAATTTTCCGCACGGCGTGAATTATTATATAGGCAAAAGCAACGCAAAAAAGGATTGGAATTATCTTCAGCCGGCTATTGTGCAGGGACATCAAACACCCACGACCTGGAATATCCATTTCAACCTGGCCGATGCTCCCACGGGTTATCCGGTGCTGACGCTGGTCTGCGGTGGGCGCTACGCCCGGATGAACGTATTTGCCAATGGCCAAAAAATCGGTTCCATACATACGAATGTTGGTTTGCAGCTTGTGCGTACCGCGCCTTATGGTGAATTGATTATCCGGAATTTTAACTTTTCGCGCCGACTGCTGCACAAGGGAAAGAATATCATTTCCCTGTCTTTTGCTTCGTCGGTACCCGGAAATGAAATTCACGGCATTTACCGGGCGACACTTGCGGGCGGAAAAGTGGCGCGAACAGTACGGCCGAACTGGACCAGCTTTATGGCTTATGACTGCATCCGCCTGTCCATGGCCAAAACCCCACCGCACGGACAGGTTGGAAAATAAGGTGTCGAAAAGAAAACGGTGGCTGATTGAACTGGCGCATTATTCGTATATGCGGAAAATGTCTCTGGATGCGTTTGCATATAACCGACTGATTTTCCTATAGTAGTGGTGTTGCAATTGGCGATAAACTGGCATTAGCGGTGTCGCAAGAATGCCGCGTGTTGCAATTGCCCGCCATCGGTCATTTCAGACCCGTGGCTGCTACCGAACTCATCGAACTTGAAGGCAGGTCGGCCGCCGATGAAATATCTTATTTTTCTTCCGTCGAAGTTTCATTTTAGCGGGTGGACTGGCCGATAATGATGTTGCGTTTGACGATCAGGCTTGACAGAACCGACTGGTTGATTGAATATGCGTAAGACTTGAACACACCGGCCGGCACCAAATTGGAATGATGCGGGCCGAGGTGGAACTGCGCTGTCGGCGCAAACATCAGTCGGACCGGGCGTTTCGGACGGTTTCATGACGGTTGGATTGGTAATTCCGCCGGACGGGCGTATTCCCGCGCGGCGGGGCGGACGGAACCGAATCGGGTGGCACAATTTTTTTAATGTTGACGGAGTTAAATCGCATGGTTTTCAAGAGAACAGAGATCAAAAACGCCGGCATTCAGCGGAAATTGACCACCTGCCAGGAGTCGCAGCCCATGCGGCGCGTCCGCCGGTTAATGTATCGGCGCATGATCGGAACGGTGTTGCTGACGGTGGTGGCGGCGGCGGGGCTTGCGGGTTGCAATTCAATGACCAACCCTATTGATTATTTGAATCTACGTAATTCGTTTCTGGATCCATCGCAGGTTGGTCGCTTTGATATGGCCAATCCGGGTGGCCGTGTGCAGCCGGTCACTTGGCCGATTCTTGATTCTCTGGCCGTTAATGATCCTCCGGCTCGCCCATGGAAAGGCTCTGTGAGGCCGACCGTGGCCGATCTTACAGTTTCCCATAAGCCCTATAAACTTGGACCCGGTGACGTGGTAACGGTATCGGTTTTTGAACTGGTCGTGCCGGGGCAGGAATCCGTTCAAACGCGGCAGGTGAACACGCAGGGTGAAATTAATCTGGACTTCGTTGGAAGCCTGAAGGTCAAGGGCTTGACTGTCCGGCAGGTTCAGAACCGTATTGTTCAGAAGCTTATTGAGTCGGGCCAAATGTCGGCACCCGGGCCGCATCAGCCCGGCCCACAGGTGAACGTGGACCTGACGGAAGCTCGCGGTCGGGTATTTTCCATATTGGGGGGCACGGGCCATCCGGGCACCTACAACATTATGTCGCCGGACTTTCATCTGCTTGATGCGTTGGCGTTGGCGGGTGATATTTCGGATCAACCTGGAATTCGCTGGCTCTATGTGATTCGACCGATTTCCAGTCATACCGAACAGAAGTCTGAAAGAATGACCACCCGGGCCGGACATCCGGCGTCGGAGTCGTCGGCGGGCATGTTGCAATCAATTGCCAATCAGGTAAGCGGAGCAACATCGATTACGCCGTCGGCACAGGCGAAAATAAATAAAGATCAGGGCGAACTGAACGTTGCGATGAATTCCAGCGCTCAATCCACCGCGCCGCATTATGTTTACTTGAACGGCCGCTGGATAGAGCTTGCGGCCAAGACCCATTCAGCGAGTCAGGTTCACGGCAAAATGCCCAGGGAATTCAATTTTGCCACCGCGGTTGCCGGTCTGAAACGAAACGCTCCGGCGCTTCCTACGCATTCGCTTATTATTCGCATTCCGATTCGCGGGCTGCGCGAGGGCAATCCGCGGGATAACATCATTATTCACGCCGGCGATGTAATTATGGTGCCGCAACTTGATCCGCAATATTATTACATGATGGGCACGGTCAATCGTCCCGGTGTCTATACGCTGACGGGTCAGAAGATCACCATTAAGCAGGCGGTGGCGGCGGCGGGCAATCTTTCATCGCTGGCTATTCCGCGCCGTTGCGAGCTGATTCGCCGCATCGGGCACAGTCAGGAAATGATTATTCAGGTGAATTTGCAGAAAATCTTCGACGGCACGGAACCGGATATTTTCCTCAAATCCAACGATGTCGTAAATTGCGGATCGGATATGTTTGCCTATCCGCTGGCGGTTGTACGCAGCGGGTTTTCGTCCAGCTACGGTTTTGGATTTACCTATGATCGCAATTACTACATCCAGCCGACGATTATCCGATAGGTTATTTGGAGCTATGGAAAGCAGGCGATCTGAATCGGCATTGGCCCATCAGGACCTGACGGCTGACGGGCTTTGCGGTTCCGGAAACCGAGTCGATTGGCGCGGTATGGGATGCGGCCGGTTCGGGCTTTTTTGCCAGGGCGAAATGGGGGCCTGCTGAACAGAGTCTGGTTCAGAGGCTGGCTCAGAGTCTAAATCGACGGCTTGCGTCGGGAAATGTCCTTGTCTGGCGTTATCGGACCGCGGTCACCTGACTTTAGATATCGCTGCCGCTGCCAATGGACTTCATGAAAACGTATAATAGAAAAAGTTGTCCAATTCGTCTTGACGAAGTCAGAACGCTGGCCCGGTAGGAGAACGGGCGGATGGGTATTTATGGTTGAGACTTTAAAAACCGATGGCAAGGTGGCGGAACAAGCGCGGAATAATTCCGCAGTTGCGCCGCGCTTTGACTACACAGCGGGAACGGTGGCACCGCGTCGGCGGGGCGGTGGAATGCGCGGCTCGGTGCGGCTTATTCTGTTGGGAATCGCAGTGGCCTTTTCCGCCTTATATTATATTAATTTCAGCACTTTGGTAAAAGTCTGGTCGTCGAATCCGAATTTCAGTATGGGGTTTGCCATACCGTTTATTAGCGGGTATTTCGTGTATCTGCACTGGGAAACACTATCGGCCCTTAAACCGACGCCGGCGCCGATCGGCCTTCCGATACTGCTGCTTGGAGTCGCTTCGCAGGTTATTTTTCTGGTGCATGGCCAAATTCAATTTTCCCACCTTAGTATGTTTGTCGTTCTGTTCGGCGGTGTTTTATGGCTGCTGGGCTGGGAATACATGCAAATTCTCTGGCTGCCGATTTGTTACCTTATTTTCATGATTAATCCGCCGCAGGCCCTTTACGTGAAGCTGACTTCGCCACTGCAGGAAATTTCCGCATCGTTGGGGGTGCATATCCTGCCATTTTTTGGAATCAATGCCTTCCGAACCGCGACGCAGGTCCATGTGCAATCCGGAACGCACTGGTATACGCTTAATGTCGTACGCGCCTGCAGTGGCATTCGCATGTTGACGACTTTTTTTGCCTTGTGCATCGCCCTGGGTTATTCCACCAATCGTCCCACGTGGCAGAAGCTGCTGTTGGCCGTCTGCGGTTTGCCCATAGCGATTCTTTGTAATGCGCTGCGCGTGGCGTTATCGGGAGTCATTTATGTCACGCTTGGCTCGGAATGGGCGCGCGGCAGCACGCATGCAAGCCTGGGGCTTCTGATGCTGATTCCCGCTTTTTTAATGCTGCTTGGCATCGCATGGTTCATTGGCCTGGTGGAGCGCAACCTGTTTGTTCCCGATACCACCACGCCGGATGGTTATGGGAGGAGAACTCCGGCATGAACCAGAAATCATCCCTTAATCGTTTCGCATTGCTTTCCACGCTGGTTATCCTGGCGGGGGGGGCGTTTTCGCTGGCTCTGGCCGAAAAGGCGTTTCATGTGGTTCTTGTCAAAGAACCCACTCCGCTGCAATCACCGCTACGTAAAATTCCGCGGAAGCTGGGTGATTTTGTCGTGCGGCATGGCTGGGTGGATCAGCACTTAAGCTCGGAAACCGTGCAGGTGTTGGGAACAAGCACCTATCTGATGCGGCAATATTGGTACAAAAAGATTCCGTTTGGCGAGTCGGGGTCAACGATTAAACTGAATATCAATTTCTATCCCACCAATTTCGCCACGCCGCACGTGCCCAATGTGTGCTGGAATGGCGTGGGGCTTAAGCGCGTGAAAGATTCCATAATTTCCGTTAAGGATGTGCCGCACGCCTATGGCAAACCAGGTCCCATTCCGATGCGGTTTCTTTCCTTCTCCGGTGCAAGCACTCAAACCGGCGGAATGCCACTGGTGATCCAGCTCCATGACGGCGGCCGCTATCTGAACACCGCGTATGTGTTTCAGGTGGATGGCCGATACGTTCCCAATACCCAGCAGGTCAGCGCTCTTTTCTGGCGGCAATCAAGCAAATTCGGCTACGATGCGAAGATTGAAGTGGATGTGGAAGGCTTGTGCACACGAACCAGAGCGCTGCGGGTAATAAAGGCATTTATTCGAAGCGCCCTTCCGTCCATCGAACGTTGCCTGCCTAATTGGAAAAAGCTCAATGCGCCGGCCGCAGCCGGGCCGGACAGCGGAAAAAAAGCCGCTTCGGAAGGTGTTTCGGCGTCCGGTTCGCAGGGAAATGAAACACCGGGCGCGGCGAACTGATACCCTTAAAGTGAATTACTAAGGAATAGCAATGGCCAGACGAGTAAATACAAAATTTCTTTTTTCGCTGATCACACTCCTTGTCATGGCGGTGGCGCTGTCTTTCGGCGTTTACTGGTGGATGAATATCTATCGGAATAACCCGACGCGGCTGATTGCATCCGCCCAACGCGCGCTTAAAGCCGGTAATGTGGACGCGGCCATTGCCTATTATCAGCGAGCCGCCATTGCGGCGGAAAAGGAACATCTGCCCTCCGCGGCGGAAATGTCCATGCGGTTGGGCGATCTTTATTTTGCGAACACCGGATCGAATCCGCAACGGTATGCCTATGCGATTGCAAACTGGCAAAACGCCGTGCAGATCAATCCGCGCCTGCTGCCGGCGCAATTGCGGCTGTTGAACGTGAATTGGAAACTCGCCAAGCTGGCGAGCCAGCGCGCACAATGGCAGAACCTCCGGAAAGTCGCATCGACCGTTATCGAACTGGACCCCAAAAACGCACGGGCCTGGCGTCTGCGGGCGGCGGCGGAACTTGGGCTGCTATCGGGTCTATCCAGTATCAGCCACTCCAACTTTAGTCAGACCAAGCACGACCTGGCGCAGGCATGCAAACTGGCCCCGCAAAACTATAAGCCTTTTCAGTCGCTTGCCACTATTTACCTTGCGCAGGCTTCGGCGGAACTTAAACAGAATCTGATCGGCCCCAAACGCGCTGCCAAACTGGATCAGACCGGTTTGAATCTGATGCTCGGCTTTGTTCACACCCACCCGAAGGATGCGCTGGGCTGGATCGCTCTGGCCAATGTGTACCGCTTCCAGCCTGACGGCATGCCCAAGGCGATACGGGCGATGGCCACCGCTACAAAGCTTGCGCCCACCAATCGGCATGTGGTCTTGGCGCGGGTCAACATGCTGCTGGCCACGAATGCCAAACCTGCCGCCGTGATCTTAGGCTTGCAGCGGCTGATTGCCGTTGATCCAAATTCAATGCAGAACTATCTGTTGCTGGGGCAATATCAATTGCGGCTTGGCCAAGCCGCGGCCGCAGTCAAAACACTGCTGGCGGGCGTGCACCATCCATCGGCTGGTCAGGGCCTCACGCCGCTGATCAATCGGCAACGCCGCCTGGAAATCAATCAGGAGTTAACCGATGCGTATTTGCAACTGGCACAGTCGGCCGCACCAGGATCCGCGGAACGCAAGAACCATGTTCGGCACGCAGCCGATTCCTTGGCCTGGGTGAAACAGCATCAACCGGTGACTCCATGGGTCATGCTTTATACCGGTCGCTTACGGTTCCTTCAGGGGCGTCCGGATGCGGCTCTTCGCTGGCTGAAAAAGGCGGCCGCCGTATT
>JAJZEY010000087.1 GCA_021805585.1 Planctomycetota bacterium | reverse complement strand
AATGCGTGCGGTAACGGGGGTCATGCCGACTTCCGCAAGCAGTTCCAGCGAAGCACCGAGTCCCAGAATACCGGGCACATTGTGCGAACCGCATTCAAATCGCCGGGCATCCTGCCGCAGCGTAAAATCGTAGGTGCCGTAGTCGTTGGCGTTTTCCACGTTCATCCAGCCGATTTCGGGCCTCAGCAGGCTTTGCAGAGCCTGCCGGCAATAAAATATTCCCGCCCCTTCGGGGCCAAGCAGCCATTTGTGACCATCCGCGGAAAGAAAATCGATGTTCATCGCTTGCACATCCACCGGCACGGCCCCACAGGCCTGTATCCCGTCAATGCAAAAAAGAATGTTCAATTCGCGGCACAGCCTGCCGATTTTGGCCAGATCATGTTGAAACCCGCTGGCATATTCAATGTGGGAAAGCGCGATCATTCTGGTCCGCGGAGTAACCGCCGCGGCCAGCAGCGTTGGATCAATGCGGCCATCGGTTTCCGGCAACATCGTGTGCACCACGCCCAAACGCTGGGCAATGTCCATCCATGGATAAACATTGGAAGGGTATTCCACGCGAGTTGAAATAACCTGATCGCCCGGTTTCCAGGTCAGGCCGTTGGCGACAAACGCAATGCCTTCGCTGGTATTTTTAACGAACGCTATTTCCGAGGTTTTGGCATTTAGAAACCCGGCCGCCAGCCGCCGGACGGATTCAATCCGCTGGTACCATTTGCCGGTCAGATAGGCGTCATCGCGTGCTTCGGCGGCAAATTTTTCAATAGCGGCGGCCGCCCGCGCGCTAATGGGTGCCACACCGGCATGATTCAGAAAGGTCCAGCGTCGGGTTATGGGAAATTCCCCGGCGACATCAAATGAGGCGGGAAGCGGAGGAATGGCGACCATGGTCCGGACTCCAAATATCATCGCGCGCTGTCATATGTTTGAAGTATGGTCGAAATCGGTGGTTTTGACAAACCGCTCCGCCGATATACTGAAATTTCCACCATTTCCCGCCGCGACAATACCGATTATAACCATGTGTCGGGAGACTGCGATGGCCGGGGTGTCTGGCGGCAGCGGGGCGGATAAACAACCGCGGATTTAAGGCGGAGTACGCAATGCGTTATGCAACCATTATGGCGGGCGGTTCCGGTACGCGGCTTTGGCCCATGTCCACCAGGGGCAGGCCCAAACAGCTTTTGCGTTTCATCGGCGGCGAGTCTTTGCTGGAAATTGCCGTGAAACGATTGACCGGTCTGGTGCCACAAAGCGGTGTTTATATCTGCACATCCGCCGGCTACGCCGACCAGATTCAGCGGGATATGCCCGCGCTTCCCGCCGGGCAGATTCTGGGCGAACCGATGGGCCGCGATACGGCAAACGCGGTGGGATTTTCGGCGGCCGTGCTTTCACGTATCAATCCGGACGCGAGCATGGCGGTTCTTACCGCAGACCATATTATTACCCCCATTGATGTGTTTCAGAAGCATCTTGCCGCGGGCTTTGCGCTTGTGGAAAAGTCGCCGGAGTTGCTGGTCACCTTCGGCATCACACCGACCCACGCAGCCACCGGCTATGGGTACATTCAAAAAGGGGCAAGTCTGGGAGCGAGCGGCGCATTTGCCGTGAAAACTTTCAAGGAAAAACCCGATGCCGCCACGGCCGAAAAATATCTTGCCAGCGGGGAATATGGCTGGAACAGCGGCATGTTTGTGTGGAAGGTCCGCACAATTCTGGAGCAGCTTAAGGCCCATCTGCCCGAAACGTATAAAGGTGTGATGCATATAGCCGAAGCGTGGGGGACCGCGGAATATCCGCGTCGGCTGGCGGAAATTTATCCGACATTGCCCAAAATCAGCATTGACTACGCCATTATGGAAAAGGCCCCGCATGTCGCCATGATTCCCATGCCGGTGGAATGGCTGGATGTGGGCAACTGGAACAGTTTCGCGGCCACACTTTCGCCGGATGAAAATCAGAACCGCAGCGCCGGCTGTACCATTGCTTCGTTAAACAGTCACCATATTCTGGCGGTTTCGGAGCAGCCGCATCTGGTGGGTGTGATCGGACTGGAAGGGGTCACGGTTATCCACACGCCCGGGGCCACGCTGGTCTGCCGGTCTGATCAGGCGGAAAGCATTAAGCAGTTGGTTGGATGGGTGGAAAAAAACGTGTCGGCTGATTTGGTCTGACCGCCGATATTTTTCGTCAAACAGGGTGATTCATTATGGGTCAGCGGGCCATTGGCATAGATTACGGTTCGCGGCGGACAGGAATAGCCATTGGCGATACCGAAAGCCGAATGGCTGCACCGTTTGAACGGTTTGAAAATCTTTCCGATTCGGAATTAATGAACGCCATCGCCGCGCTGATACAGCGAGAGGGAATCCGGCTGATTATTTGTGGACTGCCGCTGAATGAAAATGGATCAGCGGGACCGCAGGCGCTGCTGACCGAAAAATTCGCCGCCGCATTGGAAAAGCACGTCAATCTGCCGGTGATCCGCGTGGATGAACGCCTGACCAGCCATGATGCCGAATCCCGCCTGGCGGGCCATTTCACCCGCAAGCAGAAACGCCAACGGGTGGATGCCATAGCCGCGGCGCGCATTCTTCAGGATTACTTCGACCATCTGGCCCGAACCGGTCCTTGATTTATCGGAAAGGGCTCTTCGGGCGATTGAGCGGTTAAAAAGTAAGCATTTGTGAGCATCACGCATAGATATATATGATTCTTATTCACGAATGGCTATCCGTACGGCGGTTCAGGGGCCATGAGGCGGCGATCCGGCCGCAATCCGGCCGCAATCCATGGGTACTGGGAATCGCGAATTGGACATCTGCTTGCGTATCGAAGCCGGTTTTGGGAGATTAAGAACGCATATTGATCGCCTCTGCCGCCGGCGGGGTCCCGGCGCGCCGGGACAGATCTCTTCCCTCATGGAAAACACCACTCGGCACCCTCGCCGGCCCCGGGGCCGCAAACAGGCCGGGGGCGGCGCATGGCCAGCGCCGCAGCAAAGCAATTCGGCTCAATCCGCCCAGCTTGCGAAAATGCGCAAACTGGTCCCAGTGTCAGTGCTGACCGGAAAATGAATTGCACGTAATCACGCAGTAAATCACTGGCTGGTTTTGAGCCTCTGAATTGCGCCCTTTGGTGGCTGGTTTTGAAGCGCAAATTTGACACGTATTTACTCCGTCCACAATTTTTGATTATACCTCATTAGCAGCACGGAGGCGGACAGGCAACACAGCGCGACAACAAGCATAAGTATCCTTGGCCAAATTGTGTGACGCCGGGTACCACCGGCTTCTAAGGCATCGGAAAGCTGGAACGCGGCCCGAACAGCCGCCCATAGCCCAACCAGCAGCGCGACCGTGCTCGCGGCAAATCCAAAGGGATCCCTGATTTCAACAATCCAAAGCGCAATGGGGATCGGCCCTGATCCCAGCGAGCCGATTGGCCGGGACCAAATGACCATTGCCCATTGAGTGAACTGG
>JAJZEY010000352.1 GCA_021805585.1 Planctomycetota bacterium | reverse complement strand
ATTTCACGACCTCTACCAGAACCCGCGGAACTCTGCTCGGATCGCTGATCTCAGCGACGGATTTTGCGCTAAGCAGCGTCTTTTTCCGCATATGCAAAAGTTTAATCGCACCTACCACAACGATTACACCCAAGGCACCTATAAAAATCACCTTGAGCGATCGCCTATCAATAAAACCGTTCACAAATACTCCAAACCTTCCCTGAATATTGTATAAAGTGTGACCCCATTCAGACGCAATGCATTATTCCTATGCCCGCCTGTCCTTGCCGGAACGGCTTGCCAGGCGCTGCGCTCCCTGGCGCATTCCAGAAACATCTACGCCCAAGCAAGGTGTTAAGTTTGCCATCTGCCACATTTTAACTGCTGCTTGTTTAATCAGGTAGGCCTCACTTTGATTGTCACAAAACATCCTAAACACCGCGACTGCCTGAAAAATTGGCAAACGCCCGCCAACTTAACCGCTCCAGTAACCAATGCAAAAACGATACCCTATGCCGAAAGTTGCAGTTGTTGATCGAATCATATGTATTATATATTTTCGTGTTTATAAATTGGCAGTGCAAATTCTCTTGCCCGCTTGCCTGTGCCGCTTTTTCAGGACCTGGCGTGGGATTGGCAATTATGTGACGTCGGAAAGATAAAAAAAGGGGGCGGATAACGAATTATCCGCCCCCGGTGGGATTCATTTTAAAAATTGGAGCCGCGATCTCCTTTTTCAGTTATTCTTAGAACTTGCACTGCAACTGGAGTTCCGTAATGTAGTTCGCCGCATTCGCGAATGTTTCGGAGAACTGGTTGGTGAACGCGGCCTGAGGAGTATAAATTTCATCAAGCTGTAGCTTCACATTGTCCCCGATGATGTAGTAGTTGACACCGGCTTCGTAGGCGTCCATGTGGTTGTGCTGACCAAGGGTGTACATTTGCCCGTAACTGGCGGCCACTTCCCATTTGTGCGGCACAATGAAGTAACCCGCCTGCAGGTAATATGCAAATTGCTGCACGCTGCTTCCGCCGTAGTAGCTCGTAAGCGTCTGCGGCGTATTGCCGGCACTCGCACCGGCACCCGGGCTTTCATTAATATCCTGATAGAACGCCACCGGGCTTAACGCAAAGCCGCGGTAGTGCATCTGATAGTCCACCGTCGCGCGGTAAATATTCCCGGTGAATGCATAGCTGGGAATAAAGCCGGTGGTCTGATTCGAGGAAAGCCCCAGGACGGTATCCGTTCCCTGTGGTGCCGGAAAAGCGGCGGGGCTGCGGGTCTGGCTGTCAACGTTTACAGCGGCACCCAGCATCCACTGGAAATGCTTGGACCAACGCAGGTCCGGTTCCATGACAAAATCGGAAATCCGCGATCCGATCTGCCAGCGTGTTGCGAATCCAAGGCGATTGTCCAACGACACATTGTTGGACGCAATGCCGTTTCCATTGGTGTTCGCACCGTTGTTTATGTTTACTTCATAATCAAATTTATCGGGAATAATATCTCCGAAGACGCTTACACCCATTGCACGGACAGGGTCAAATGGCCATTCGACGGAATTGAAATCCACCATTTCCAGACCCGATGAGACATATTCCACATGGGTGAATGGCACAAGCATGGATCCTGCCTTGACCTGCAGCCAGTTGGCAAACCGGTACGCGATCCACAGGTCTTTTTCCGCGAAGTAATTGCTGTTGGTTGTTCCATTGCCGCCGGCGAAATCGCTCTGAATAAAATAAGTCAGACGCGGACCAAAAATATTTCCCGAAAAAATGAGACGGGCATATCGGAAGCCGAATCCGTTGGCCGAACCGCCGGCGACGGATGTCGGGTCCAATTTGTCGGTCGGCGGTGTGTGGCCATAGCCCTGGCTGTTCACCGGCTGATAGGAACCGTAATCATACCGATACTGGAAATAACCATTAAGCTTAAACGTAAAAGCCTTGTTGGCCGACCGGATATAAAAGCCGTTGTCATAGCCGGCCTGCAGTTGCGAATCCATGTACTGCGAATCCTGTTTGGATTGCGCCAGCACATCCTTGACAATCGCCCGCACCTGGTCGGTCTGGGCTTTGCTCATCCAGGCGCTGTTCTGGTGCGTTTGCACCTGCGATAGCTGGGACTTGAGCACTTCTATTTCCGCCTGAAGCTGCGCGTTGGTAACAGCCGCACTTTGGCTGGTGGCGGCCGCATGACCGATGCCGGTCATGCCCAAACCCGCGCCAATCGCAGCGACGGCCGCGATCAGCCGGCCCGCGTTGCGGGACTTTCTCTGCGGGATATTCCTCATCACGTTCTCCTTAAAAAGAGGAACCCATTCTGTTGCTCGCCCGGGACCGTCCTGGGCGAATACCCGTTACAGGACGAGCCAGATTATCCCGATGCGTGTTAAGACCGCATTAAGAAGACCCTGATTGTTTAATAATCGGGCAACCGAATGAAAGATTAACCCAAAGCAAACAAAATACTATCCAATTCTTAGCGCAAACCCGTTCGGCGAGGCGAAACGAACGCGATAGCCGTCGCCACGGGTGCCGATCAGGCCGCCGCGCGCAATAAAAAACCCCCGCGGATACGCTTGATCCGCGGAGGTTTCGGAGGAGAAGTTATGAAGTTCCGTTCGTGTGGTCGGATCGCGGCCGCCACACGTGAAAATTAATTACCGCTGTGCTGCACAAACACGAAGCGTTCCGAGCCATCCGGACTTCGCAGTGTCATCCGTACGCCCGCACCAAGGTTGACCTTGTGAATCACGGTGGAGAACTCATCGGGTGAATTCACCGGATGGCCCTGAATGCTCAGCAGCAGATCGCCCGGACTGATTCCCACGCCCGCCGCCACACTGTTGCCCTTAACCCCGGTGATCAACACCCCCTTGGGGGCCGCCAGCCCGTATTTTTTTGCCAGCGGTGCGGGCACGGCGGAAACCGTCAGCCCCAGCGTGGGCGACTGGGCCATGGTCTGGCCGCCGCCATTGCCGCCGGCCATCGCGGTCATGGTGCGGGTGGCCGGCTGGGTTCCCACCGGGAACGTGAGCGATATATCTTTTCCATTCCTGAATATGGACAAATGCACATCTTTTCCGGGATGCGTGTTGGCGATTTCGTCGCGCAGAACGTTGATGTTCATAACCTTGTGGCCATTCATCGCCACAATAATATCCCCGCGTTTCAGGCCGCCGCTGGCTGCCGGTGATCCCGGTTCCACTTGGTTAATCAGCACGCCATGGCGGCCCTTGAACCCGAACGTGCCGGCAACCTTCCGCACCTCCGCATGGCGCAGGTCGGCGATGGTGACCCCCAAATAACCCCGAACCACCTTACCGTATTTGATCAGGGCATGCGAAATGGCCTTGACCTCATTCGACGGAATGGCAAAACCGATTCCGTTAAATGATCCGGTGTTAGTGGCAATTGCGGAATTAATTCCAATCACATGCCCACGCAAGTTCACCAGCGGACCGCCGGAATTTCCCGGATTGATGGCCGCGTCCGTCTGAAGGTAA
>JAJZEY010000437.1 GCA_021805585.1 Planctomycetota bacterium | reverse complement strand
GCGGTTCACTACCCAGCCCTATATCGGTGGGCAGGTTGTCTCGGGTCGGATTTCTCCCGCGGTTCAATCTAAGTCTTCGCAGACCGGCAGGATACAACCCGGTGTGGCGGTGGAATTGCCGGAATCCGACGGCTTCGACCGTGTGCCGCAGGGGGCCGGATCGGTCGAAAACTTTTCCGGCGGCCAATGGTATAAGCAGGCGACCGTTGGACGGAAACTGAACCTGCGCGAGGAATGGGTTGGTACCTATTACATGCTGGCCCCGGTGACCCAGTTGCTGGGGCTGCTGGCCGCCGCCTCGCAGGCTATTATTATTTTTATCTGTTTGCTGGTGGTTCTGGTGGCCCAGGCTCCGGGTGTTTCGCACTTAAGCCGCAGCCTGATCTGGTCTGTGATTCTTATATTTCTGGTTCTGCCGTGGCAGTATGTGTTGCCGCAGTTTCCAATTCCCGGCATTCTTTATGGTTGGCGGGAACTTCATGCAACGCTGACGATTTCCTTCCTGCCGCCACCGGGCCATGGCATCTCATTTGCCCGCCGGGCCATCATTGTGGCCCGGTATGTCCTGTGGCCGGTGGTGGGGCTGGTGGTCATGCTGGTCACGGCGGAGCGTTTCCGTGCCGGAACCCGCCTTGCAATCGGCCATCCGCTGCAAAGCATGATGCTTGGTCCCTCCGCCGGCCCCGCCGCCCCGGCGGTTGGCAACAGTGCCAACCTTCCATCACGCCCCGGAGGCGGAACCCCGGTCATCCGTCCCGGTGTTAAAATATAAGAATATCTCAAATATAAAATATTTAATCGCCATTCGCCGCCGCGAGCTGTGTTGGTTTGTCACCCAAAGCCTTTCGCCGCCACCACCAGTATTCCATGACAATGGCCGCAAAAACGGGCAGGTGCTCCAGCCAGACCATGCCCGGCGGTGTGTTATGCAGTTGATACAAAGGCAGCGTGACGCTGTACGCCAGAAGGCTCCACGTTGGAACAATCGTCAGAAACACCAGCATCCATGTGTAATACCAGGGAAACTGCGTCGGACTTAGCAGAAACAACGCCCCGATCAGAATCCCTGATTTGCGGATCAGCGTGCTGGTCTCCAAGGCGCTGCACAACAGCCAGCCGGCGAACAGACAGAACAATCCAGCCGTCGTGAATCTGGCCCACAGGCCGGCCGGCAGACCCAGCCATCGGTGGCCGCCACAGATGTCGTGCCAAAACAGGCTCTCCAGCCGGAATAGACCATCATTTTCGTGCCAGTATCGGCCATACGCCAGCAGCGAATGGGTGCCCGCCTGGTGCGATAGCAGCATCGGCAGCAGCGCCGCCGTGAAACACCCGGCAAAGACTCCGATTTCCGCCAGCCTTCGCCGCCATGATGGGCCTGCCGCCTGCACAAAAAGTGGTACCAGAACAACGGGCCAAAATTTCGCCGCTGCCGCCAGTGCCAGCGCACCCAGGCTGCCAGGGGCTCGCCGGCCAACCGCCAGCAGAACCGCCAGCAGCAGGAACGGAAAGGCGATCAGGTCCATGTGGGCCTGATTAAAAAAAGAGTTGATCACAATTGGATTCCACCAGTAAATAATAATTAAACCTGAAGGCTGGCGCAATCGTTTAAGAATCGCCAGCAACAGCAGGGCGGTCGTGCAATCAATGGCCAGATACACGGCTTTTAAAGTTGCAATGCTGAAGGGCTTAATGAGTGCGGCAAATGCAAAAACAGCCTCGGACACCGGCGGATAAATAGTTGCCAGGTTGGCATGATTAATTCGACCCATAATAGCCGGCGACGCATTGGCCGCCAGCGCTGCGGAGCGTAGCGCGGAATTGGCAATCGCACTGCCGGAGGCCAGGGCGTGGCCCGCTTTAATGGCCACTCCCGGCGCTATGGACCATGGACTTTCGCCATGGCAAATAAGCGCTCCATCCCAAAGATACCGGTTAAAATCCGTGGACAACACCGGTGGGGCGGGAATTAGAATGGTCCGGCACAACAGGCCGGTCAGCATGACAAAAAGGAACATGAATCGTGGAAGTTGTCTGCGGCTGAAATAAACACAGGTCAGCCACAGTCCCGCGACTGCAATTTCAACTCCCACAAAAATGTGCAGCAGCGAACCGTCCTTCGGAAGAACCGCCGCCAACCGTCGGGAATTGAGCGATAAGACAAAGCAGGATGCCAGAAGCGTCAAACCGCAGACAACCAATGGTACGTGCCGCAGGGGGCCGGGGGTATCCGGCTGGGGCACCCGGCCGGGTGGGCTGGCGGAATGAATTGGGATATTTTCCAGCGGCATCCCCTGGTCTTCTGTCTCATGCTCGGTCCAGTCTGCCAATAAGGCTAAACAGAGCGCTTGAGTCTTGCATCGGCGGCACCGTTTCAATTTTATGGAGAAGTGGCGGCCGGCTGGGTTTGAATGGATCGATCCGCGCTGGCTTCCTTGGCCAGCCGCTTGACCAGATCAGACTCGCCCGGCTGTTCCGTGAATTCCAGGCCGCCATCGTTTCGCACATAAATGACATACAGCTTTCCGGGCCGCACGGGGCGGTAATGGGCTTCGCCCTGAACCACGGCAAGCCCCATCTTCTTACCCAGGTGCGGGTGTTTCAGCAGGGGCCAGATATTTCGCCATAAACGCGTCAGAAATTTATTGGGCTTGCCATAACGGTGTTCCAGTACCCGGGGAATGCCATGCTTGCTAAGGAGGGAAGCACCCTGGTCAGGCGATTCGCGGCTGGAAAAGATTCTGCGGAAAAATGCGATTGATTTTCCGCGCAATAAATCGCCCTTTTCCACATATTTATCACTGAATTGCAGAACCAGCGCATCAATATACGGGGTATCACCGGGAATCGTGAATTTCCGCAGAGGCATTGGAATCTGGCGGCCGTTCGGTCCGACCGTGAATTCCTGCCACAGCAAAGTCGTTTGCACCACCTTGTTGTCCGGCCCGCGAACCTGGCCGTCCACAATTAATTCCGCTCGGCGGGTCCGACCGGTCAGGCGTTCAATGATCTGCCGCAATTCGGCGCGCTGGCGTTTAAGCCGCAGAATTTCATCGCGGCGCGCAAAGTAGTGCTGCGTAATGTTAATGGCCAGCGAGCCAATGGTGGCAAGAATCACCACTGCTATCACCATTTTAAAAAAACGTTGCATGAAAGCATCCTCAGGCCGGCGTACAGTTTGCTATTCTCGGCGGACCGCTATTGCCGGCCAGCGTTAGTTTTATAAACCCGTCGGTGACCATTCTATTGCTTCAAGGTGGCCAGTTTATCTCCCCATCGTTGCTGCATTGCGCCGGCGGTGGTGGGGAGCCAGGTGCTGCCGTCGCCATGCAATACCTTAAGCAGTCTGCCGCGTGGGTCAACCCACAACTGACTTACATCCGGATCCAGTTGATCCGCCAGATGATACGCTCGGACCAGCTTATGCCCGATCTGAATGCTCTGGCGGCCAAGAACACGCAACACGCGCAGGCCCAGGTGATTGGTCGCCGGGTCAAATACC
>JAJZEY010000027.1 GCA_021805585.1 Planctomycetota bacterium | reverse complement strand
TTGATTCGCTGCGGCTGGAGCTGTTTTATAAACTGGGAATTATTCTGATTGTCACCGCAGTGTCAGCTTTTCTTTTTGTGGCAATGTACCGGTCACTCACCGGAGCGATTCTGGAACGGTTAAGCACGGAAAAGCGACTGCGTTATGTTAAAGATATGTACGCGGCCTTAAGTCAGATTAATTCGCTGATCGCACAGCGCCGTGCGCAGGATAATCTGCTGACGGACATATGCGAAAATACGGTAAAGGCGGGCCGCTTTGAGCTGGCTTTCATCGGTTTTCAGGACAAACTTGTGGAAATGCCGCGTACGGCGGCGAGTGCCGGCAAAGCGGTCGGATTTCTCGCCGGATTGACCACCAGCGGCACTTCGGCCCCCACAGTGGAAGAAGAAAAAGCGCTCGAATCCAATTTAATTCAGGACCGGCTTTCCGCCGGCAACAGCCTGCCGGTTCTGGAAGCGGTGGCCACGGGCGAACCGATTATTATTAACGATCTGTTTGCCTCATCCAACAATCCGTCAATTTTGGGGCGTCTGGAATTTTTCTCTCTGCGATCGGTCGCGGCGTTTCCGGTTCGACGGCGCGGCACTGCGGTTGGCGCACTGGTCATATACAGCGCCCGCAAGGACGCCTTTGACGATCAATTCCGGACCCTGCTGACGGAAATCGCCAACAGCATCTCCTTTGCACTCGATGATCTGGACCGGGAAAACCTGCGGCGCGCCGCCGAACAGGCCCTGCGCGATTCCGAGCAGCGATATCATCTGGTAATGGAAGGCGCCGGCGACGCAATTATTCTAATGGAGGAAAGCGGCAAAATTGTGGAAGTCAACCGCCGCGCCGTGGAACAATTTGGTTATTCGCGCGACGCACTGTTGGGAATGCACGGAAGCGAGTTGTTTCCGCCGGAAGTTCAGGCGGAAGTCAAAGCCCGCTATGACCGGCTGGTGCAAACCGGCGAACGGATTGATTCCACGTCCACCGCCATGCGTCGGGATCAGCGGACATTTCCCATGGATATCGTTGAATCGCGTGTGGAATTGCAGGGCAAATGCCTGATGCTGGCGATTTTCCGGGATATTTCCGAGCGTAAAGCCGCGGAAGAGCGGATTCATTATCTGGCCTACCACGACTCGCTGACCGGGCTGCCCAATCGCACCCTTCTCATAGACCGACTCGAACAGGCGATCCGGCAGGCGCATCGGCACAACGCGATGCTCGGTGTTATTTTTATTGACCTGGATAATTTCAAAACCGTCAACGACACACTGGGCCATGAATTCGGCGATGAACTTCTGCAGGGCGCGGCCATGCGCATTCGCTCGGCTCTGCGATCGGAGGACACCGTGGCCCGTCTTGGCGGTGATGAATTCATTGTGCTGATCAGCGATCCGAAAACCACGCAGGACGTGGCGTATGTGGCTCCGATCTTAATTGAAAGCATGGCGGTTCCCTTTATCATATCCGGCCATACTTTTCATATTACATGCAGCATCGGCATGAGCGTATATCCACGCGATGGAAAAGATTCCGGCGTGTTGATGCGCACCGCCGATGAGGCTCTTTATCAGGTTAAAAAAGAAGGCCGAAACCATGCCGCGTTCCACACGCCGGAAATGCACGCCGCCGCCCTGGAATATGTCCGCATGGAAAACGATCTGCGGGAGGCGTTAAAGGGCAATCAATTCCTTTTGCACTATCAGCCGCAGGTGGACCTGCAAACCGGAAAAATTATCGGGGCCGAGGCGCTGGTACGCTGGCTGCATCCGCAGCGGGGGCTGGTTCCCCCGACCAAATTCATCGCCCTGGCGGAAGAAAAAGGAATTATTCTGCCGCTTGGCACCTGGATTCTGGAGGAAGCCTGCCGACAGACGCGCGCCTGGCAACGCGATGGCGTGCCGGTGGTTCCGGTATCGGTCAATCTTTCACCGCTCCAATGCCGGGAAGTAACACTGGCACATACCGTCCGGCGGGTATTGCGCGAAACGGGCCTGAATCCGGCGCTGCTGGAACTTGAAATTACGGAAAGCACACTCATGGCCCAAACCGAAACACTGCGGGCCAGAATGATCGAAATAAAGAATCTGGGTATTCGCTTTTCGCTGGATGATTTTGGCACCGGCTATTCAAGCCTAAGCTATCTGACACGCTTCCCCATCGACACCCTGAAAATTGACCGCTCGTTCGTGCGCGACATGATTGACGACCCCAAAGACCTTGCCGTGGTCGATACCATTGTGGACCTGGCGGATAATTTGCAGCTTCGCACCGTGGCCGAGGGCGTGGAGAAAATGGAACAGATTACACTGCTTAAACTGCTGGGCTGCCATTCGATTCAGGGCTATTACTTCAGCCGTCCGGTACCTCCGGATGACTTCCAGCGTATGCTGACCAATGACACACGATTGAACACCAGTGCGCCGGACGCTACGGCAGGCGCGGAAGCCGGTAGCCGGACGAATTGACTCTAACGGCATGATTCGCGCCTGCGGTAAAGGTGACCGGGCGACTTTTTACCACAATTGTGATGGTCGCCGCCAAATTCCCCGCCCCAGCAGGTTGGCTCGCGTTTCACGTGTACCGCCTGCCATTCAATAGTTCGGGGCCAGATATGGCCCGATAACATGATTTTGAAAATGAAGAAACAGCAACATTTACGTCCATTTGTCGTTATAATAATTAAGAGCTGCTAGGCGGTCCCGATCTAAAGCCGGACGAGCGATCCAACGGGGTATGAAGTATGACCACCATCGATTTCTCCAGTCAGTGGCCACCGGAATTTGGCTCGATTGCCGACAAACTGGAAGACGCAGGCAATCAATTTCGCCTGGCGCATATTCTGGGAGGTGTGGCGCGATTTCTGCTGCTGGTGGTGCCTGTGGCCGCGGGCGCGGTTTTTCTGGCGGGTACCCTTCCCCTTCCGCATGTCATTGACTGGCTGCTGCTGGCACTGGTTCCCGCGGCGATCGGCTTCGGCTATTGGAAATTTCTGCATGACCTGATCTGGAAAAAGCCCGCCTATGGCCAGATCGCACGCTGGGTGGAATTGGAATCCGGCCAGCGCGAAGCGCCCCTGAACAACGGCCTGATTAACGCCGTCCTGCTGGCCGGTGAAATGCAGGAATTGCGGAACCTTCCCGCCACTGGTCCATTGGCCGACCCGCGCCGTATATTGATTCCGCAGGTGTTGCGGGAAATTAACACCGAACTTTCCACACACAACCTTGGCGATGTGGTTCCCTGGAAGCGCCAACGCGGCCCATGGATGAAGGCCGGCGCGGTCATGCTTCTGGCAATCCTGCTGTTCATCCTATTCCCCGGTTCGCTGGCCCACGGCCTTGCGGTACTCGCGGCACCGGGAAAATTTATCCCGCGACAGGGAATTGCCCGGATTATTAATATCGGCCCGGGGACGGAAACCGTTCTGGCGGGGTCACCCATTGAATTCAGTGTGAAAGTCGCCGTACCAGGCGATCGATTATTACCCGCAACCCTGCATTTGCATTTAA
>JAJZEY010000544.1 GCA_021805585.1 Planctomycetota bacterium | reverse complement strand
ACAAGGATGGCCGGAGTCCAGGCCTGCCGTTTCATATTGCGAAGCCGCCATTCCAGGTACAGCACGCCGACCAGGGTAAGCACAAATGCGACCATGTCCGCACCGACGAGGTGTTCTTCGGACAGCCATGGATGATGCTGGTGAAGCTTGGCCAGGTATGCATCATGGGCCGCGAGCAGTAGACCGCGCGTGGCCGGGGCCAGTTTCTGTCCCTCGTGCGCCAAAATATCACCGCGATGGTAAAACGTCCGGGGAACCTGCACGGCAGCCACGCTTTGGCGGGTTACGGCTGTCGTGGCGGGTATATCCAAGAGGTAAGAGGGGCGTTGCAATGCGGCTAAATAGGCGGTTATCGCCTTCCAGGCCGGTTCAGGGAAACAGCGACGAACAATCCGCTGAAATGCGGTGCCTTTTGGTCCCAACACGCCGACGCGATTCAATGGAAGGGCAATCCGTTGGCCGGGGACTTGCGAAATTTGCGAAAGAGGCGTGGCCGGCACCAGAATATGATCGACCCGCCGTTGATAGATCAATTTCCAAGTAGCCTGATCAACAACCGGTGTGGTCTTGAGAGTCGAAATAAGCAGCCGCACATCGCGGGCATAACCCTTAAATTGATTCTGCCGGACGACATTGTGGAGCCATTGGAGAGTGTTGGCGGTAAGAATGGGGAACCGTCGGCGAAGGGGCGGCGGAAGGTCGGCGGGTGTTTTGATGGCAGCGACATCGTAAGGCAAATTGGTTAATTGCCCCTGGATAAGGTCAAAAAAACGAGTGGCCGCATTGAGTTTCAGGACGGCAGGCGAGCGCATTTGAGCCTGCTGTTTAAGCAGGGCGAATTTTGAAGGATTCGGCACGCTAAAGGAGACGGGCGAAAGAATAGTGGTGCGAGCGGTGGCCCCCATGGGAAAGCTTTTGCCATTTGGCAGCAAAATGAGCACGACCATAAGAACGAAAAAAGCGGTCCCGGACAGCAGCCATATCCAGTTTTTATAGGGCAACTGTGAATCAGGGGGACTGATGGCTGCATCCTGGGCGACGGCCAGCCGTCGCAAGCTTTTTTTTTGAAACCACATCCTGATACTCAAAGCGATCTTGAAATCGCTATCTTCCATCACTGTGCCGCAGCCGGGGTCAGGTTTCAACCGTCCCGGTAGCAGCTTTGTTTGGGCATTTTTTCCCCGGCGGACCTGCATTTACGTCCGAACCGAGGCACAACCTAGTTAAGCGCTATTTTATCAGTTTCCATCCGCCACTAGAAGAGATTAGGGTTAGCCACGCGATTAGAAACTGGCTTTCCACCGAAAAAAATGATTATAGGACGTTCTTTTACGTATTAGCATTATTTTATAATTATAATATCAATATTATATATTGTTTTCACACATAATATTTCTATTATATAAAATTAAATAATCAGGACCGTTCAACTGGTCAACAACCGCCCGTTGGCCTTACAATTCCCCACCAGTGATGATGGTGCCGTTGTGGGACCATTTCCGGCTTAGGACAAGCGCGCCCGCCGGCATAAAGCATGATGAAGAGACAGGCGCAGCCCCCCGACTTAGTCTGTAATAAGACACGAAAGGCATTGATAAATGGCCCGCATAGAACCCGTTGCCGCAATCCGTTATCCCCAGCAAGAGCAGACCAAATTTATAAGTCCACCTTACGATGTACTGACCGCCGCCGATAAAGCGCGGCTGCTGGCGGCGAGTCCGCACAATATAACGGCGGTGGACTTGCCGCACGTTCCGCCCAAAAATGCGGGACCAGCCGAAGCCTACCAGACTGCGGGTCGCACGCTGCAGGATTGGCTGGCATCTGGCGTGCTGAAGCGCGGAACGACACCGGCCCTTTTCGCCTATGAGCAAACCTATTGGCACGGCGGCACGGAATATCATCGCCGTGGACTGTTCTGCCGGGTGGGGCTGGAGGAATTTGGCCCGCAGGGCGCTGTTCATCCGCATGAACAGACCTTCAGCGGCCCAAAGGAAGACCGTCTGCTGCTGATGCGCGCGACCAACATGAATCTGTCACCGGTTTTCGGCCTGTATGACGATCCGGCGAACGCGGTAACAGGCCGCCTGTTTAGTGAGGTAAACGGCCGAAAGCCGACCGCCACGGCATTTCTTCCAACGCAGGATGGGAAGGGCACGGTGCGTTCAGACCTTTGGGAAGTGACGGATACGGGAACAATTAGGGCCGTACAGGATTTGCTTAAAGACAAACATATTTATATTGCGGATGGTCACCATCGGTACACGACCTGCCTGACGCGCCGCCGGGAATTGGCTCAGGCGGCACCGGGCGGACTGGCGGGCGACCACCCGGCGAATTTCGGCTTGTTTGTTCTGGTTGCCATGCAGGATCCGGGGCTGATCGTGCTGCCGACCCATCGAGTGGTTTCCGGATTAAAGGAATTTTCCGTGGCGGGCTTTCTGAAGGCGGGGGCAAAATTTGTCACCCAATTGCCGGGGGCCTGGTCGGGGGCGCAGTTGGCGGACCTTGAACATAAATTGCCCGCAATGGGGCCACACGCGATGGGTATTTATGATCCGGCAAAAGATCAGGCGATTGCCGTAGCCCCCCTTTCCGCCGACCCGCTGGCCGGACTAGCCGGCGAGGCGGACCTGCATGGAAAATCGGCGGCCTGGCGGCAACTGGATGTGGCCATTCTTCAGTATCTGATATTTGGTGCCATTGTTAAACCGTCATTCGCGGGCGGCAAGGACCTTCATTGGGCCTTTCCCCATGAAGCCGATGAAGTGCATTCGCTTTGCCAATCGGGCGAATACCAGGCGGGGTTCCTGTTGCAGCCTACGCCGCTGGAATCGGTCCGGCAGTTGTGCAACGCCAACGAACTGATGCCCCAGAAGAGCACGTTTTTTTATCCGAAACTGGCCACTGGCATGGTAATTAACCCGCTGTTTTAACGAAAATGAAACGGCCCGGTGCTTTTTTTTCGATAATTCGGGCCGATTTGGCCGGCAACAGGACAAGCCAGTCGGATGCCGGCGATGGCGGTGTAACCGGTGCGGGAATTGCAACAAGCCGAGGCTGGCCTGATGCCCGCGGACAACGCATGATGGCGGGAAATCAAATACCATACTTTCGCGTTATCTGATATAACGCTTCGCTTGAAGCGTGAATGCCGGGCTTAATGGAGAAGGCAGTGACCGACTCGCAATCAGTGACCCTTACGATCATCGCACCAGCTTACAATGAGGTGGACAATGTCACGCCGCTGGTCGAACGGATTGCCGCCGTGTTTACGCCGCTGAATATTCCTTTTGAAGCCCTGATCGTGGACGATGCGAGCACGGATGGGACACGGGAAAAGCTGCTGGATCTGGCGCGGAAGTACCCGTGGCTGCGCGTGGTTTCACTGAAAAAAAACAGCGGCCAGACGGCCGCGATGGACGCCGGCTTCCGCCATGCCCGCGGCCGTGTATGGGGTACGGTGGACGCGGACATGCAGAATGATCCGGGTGAAATTCCGCGACTGATGG
>JAJZEY010000278.1 GCA_021805585.1 Planctomycetota bacterium | reverse complement strand
CCGGCAATACACTGCATCGCCTGTGGTAATACCGCCTGGCACATGGCGAAAATTCGCCGCGCATTGGTGCATCCCGACCACGACCCACTTTTGTTTCGCCAGTAGCGTAACAGGCGTATTTTTGTTCGCCGCGTGAATTAGCTGGATGGCATCGGTGGTTGGCATCACGTATACTTTGTAAACAGGCACGGCCGTGGGATTTCCAAACCCATCGCACCGTGTGTGGTCATATTTCCGCCGGCTGGAGTCATCTGATGAGCCCCACCATTATTGTGCTTCCGTCTCCCGAAGCCCTGGCGGTTGCCGCCGCGGGCGAAATTCTGAATCATGCCCGACGATCCATCGCCGACCGTGGCCGGTTTGTCATCGCGCTTACCGGCGGCAGCACGCCGGAAAAAACGTATCAGCAGCTTGTCCTTCTGGGGCTTAAACAAAAGGCGGACTGGGGCCGCTGGTTTGTGTTCATGGGGGACGACCGACACGTCGCATTGGAAGATTCCCGCAGCAATTTCGGCATGGCCATGCGGACGCTGCTTAACCACGTGCCGATTCCCGCCAATCAACTTTTTCCCATCCCCACTGAAATTCAGCCTGTGCAAAGCTCCGCCCGCGAATACGACCGCACATTGCGTCAATTCTTCGGCACAGCGCCAGCCGTGTTTGATCTGATTCTTCTGGGCCTCGGGGATGACGGTCACACCGCCTCCCTTTTCCCCCACGCCCCAACACTTTCCTGTACGGCCGATCTGGTAACCAGCAGCCCGCCGGGCGTACTTCCGCCACCCGTCAATCGTGTGACATTTACTTTTCCGCTTCTTAATGCCGCCCGCGATGTACTGTTTCTGGTGGGGGGGGCGAACAAAGCGGCCACCATGGCCCGCGTGCTGGATCCCGCCGCGCAGGTGGGCGATGTACCGGCCGCGGGCATACGTCCCGTCCACGGAACGCTTTCCTTTATGTTGGATGCCGCCGCCGCCGCCGCTTTGCCACCGACGCTGCAAATAAGAAGGCTCAACCCGCAATAAACGAAGGCTCCGTCGCGTTCCCCGGAGTCCGGCCTGCGCAATCGCGGTGAGAGTGGATTTTTCCCGATTGAAGCCGAGATTATATTGGCCGTCGAATCATCGCGGCCATTCGACCGGTGATTCCATTTTCCCGCCGATGCGAGAAAAACCATTGTTTGTTGGCAACCGTGCATAATTCGCACGTATCTATTTCCTTCAGACCCGCAGCGCGCAACTGAATTTCAAGTGCCTGGGATAGATCAATATGCGGCTTGCCGCCGTTACCTGTTTTAACAGCCTCGCCCAGTCCTGCGCGCCCAAATTCCGCCGCCACTTCGTGTCCCACCTCAAACGCCTCCGGCCCTATCGCCGGTCCAATGGCGGCAACAATGTGTGCCGGCTTTGCACCAAGCTTGCCCATTTCCGAAAGGGCTTGTCCCGCGGCATTGGCCACCGCGCCGCGCCATCCCGCATGAATTGCCGCCACCATTGTGCCATCCAGTGTGGCCAGCAATATCGGCGCGCAATCCGCGATGCGCATGGAAAGCAGTACGCCCGCGGCATTGCACACAATTGCGTCGGCCGCGGTCTGTCCGGAAAATCGCCGCAACAGCATATCAGGCTGTTGGGCCAGTTCGCCGGCCAGCAGCACGGCGGTCTGGTTTCCATGCACCTGACGGACCCATGCGACGGGTGCATCGGCTGATTCAATCGTCGCAGCCAGCCGCTGCTGGTTCATCCGGATATTGGTTGCCGAATCCTGTTGTGCCGCGCCCTGCGGATTTCCCAGATTCAGCGACGAAAACGGCCCGCTGGAAACGCCGCCAATGCGTGTGGAAAACGCATGGGGTACGCCCATCTTCCGCAGCAGTCCGGATTGCAAATATTCCACCCCGCCGACGGTTTTTACCAAGTCAAACATAATTCGCAATAAGACAGTCCGGCCACGGAAAAAGCAAGTCATGCCCGCGTTCGTTAATTTCCTTTTGGCATAGTGGGCCGTTCCTTCTTAATTTACGGGCAGGGCTCCGATTGGAGGCTTGCGGTGAATAACATGAAGGCCATAAACCGCTCCGTCACCCGCGGGTTCACGCGGAGTGATCCACCAGGTGACCCGGAACCGCTTCCGGCAACAAATGGCATGCCCCTGTGACTCCAGCGCTATGATTAGCGTTTCTTCATAAAATTTTTCGTCCAGCCCGGGTTTAAACGTATTGAGCACCTGCATAGCCGCGACCAGGATATCGCAATCTCCCGGCTTAAATCTTCAAAAATGAGTTCGGCGGCCACGGTTCGTCACTGCTATCCGCGCAATCCGCAAAATCCGCGGTGCGTCATAAAGGATGATAAAACCGCGGATTTCGCTGATAACGCGGATACGCCGGGCAATGGGCGGCGCATAAAAGTAATCGTATAGCTAATGCGCCGTTCCTGGCTGATTTACGGACAGGGCTCCGATTGGAGGCTTACGGTGAATGACATGAAGGCCATAAATCGCTCCGTCACCCGCAGATTTAAGCGGAGTGCACCATTAGGATTCATGTTGTCGTTCCCCTCGTTGGCCGCACGGGTCGCAGCGGAATGGAAATTCAAGGTTGTGTCCGGCGGCAATTCGAGAATCCTGCTGATACGATTAACCCCCTTGACCCAGTTCACGCGATACGTAAATTCAATCATTTCATGCACGCGAAGGGCGGTTAAAGCCACCGATTTTGCCGCCGTATAATCCATCACCATTGCCGGCATGGGCGAAGGCTGATCATCCGGTCCCATGAAGTTTGTTATTGCCTGGGTCTTAATGGAAATCAGGCGACTGGCGTCACCCGCCGCGGGCAGGTGTTCAATAATGCCGCGTACAATGTACGTGTACGTGTGGGACGGCGCTGCGCCGACACCGGCCGAAGCGTGCTTTTCGTGCCTGCACCCGGTTACAAAAGCGCACAGGTTCAACAATAGTGCGGCAATCAAAACAGACTTAAAATTGATCGCATTCATGATCGTTCCATCCGGTTAAACGCCAATCAATTCTATTTTGTACATGTAAATTTGTCGGAAGGCAATCTCTGAAGGTTGCCAATGCCGCAACGCGCGGCTATTCTCGGCGGCTGTAAATGGAATTAACCGGCGGAGAAAAACATGCGCACGCCTGTAAAGCATTTAGCCGACCTGATCATGGCTGTTTTCGCGGTTGCGGTCTGCCAGGCGTTCATTACCGGTGTCAGCGCGGCACCTGTCGCCGCCGGCAAAATATTAAATCGTATTCCCGCCGATGCCCAGTGGTTTGTGGTGGCCAATGATATCGGTCGTTTGAATCAGCAATTGACGCAAATGGTACAGGCCGTTCAGCTACCCCAACGTCCCGATGCGCTGGCCGGCCTTGTAGCAGCCTTGAACCTGAATTTGCACGCAATGGACCTTCATGGAACCGTCGTCCTTATTCAAATGCCTTACAAGAATCCCCAGCCTGGTACCATTCCTGCGCCGCATGTCTATCTGCTGCCGTCCACCC
>JAJZEY010000540.1 GCA_021805585.1 Planctomycetota bacterium | reverse complement strand
AGTCCAGAAGAATATGTTCCACCATCAGTTTGGACCTGCCGTACGGGCTGATGGGATTCTGCGGAATATCTTCAGTAATCGGCACCGTGCGCGGTTCGCCATAGGTGGCGCAGGTGCTGGAAAAAACCAGCTTGCGCACGCCGGCAATCGTCATCGCGTCAAGCATGCTGATGGTGCCGGCTACGTTGTTTCGGTAATATTTTCGCGGGTCGCTGACGCTTTCCCCCACATAGGCATTGGCCGCAAAGTGCATGACCGCTTCGGTTCCGTGGGATTTGAACAAGGCGGCCAGCCCGGCGGTGTTGGCACAATCCAGCACTTCCAGGCGGGCCTTGGAATCCACGGCGGCCCGATGTCCGTTGGTCAGGTTGTCCACCGCAATAACTTCATGTCCGCGCTCAACAAGCAGCTTCACCGCATGAGACCCGATGTAACCCGCACCGCCAATAACCGCTATTCGCATGAAAAACTATCTCCAAACAATACCATGACTAAAGTACTTGGCGTAGCCGCGGTTGTAAATAGCATCGCTTCAATGGACTGTTCTCCGGATTTTGCCGGATTGCCCGATAACAGGCCGCCAATGGTCTTGGGAATATTCACGGAGGGCCGGTTGCCGGACGTGAAGAAATTAAGGCTTTTGGCGATGAAAATGTGAAACCGGATCGTGGTGGCCATGCGGGCGCATGGGCATGTGGCTAAGGTCTATCGACAGTGTAAGCGGCCGGTTGTGGCGAATGGCACTGACCGAAACGCTGCTCGGATCAAGATGAATCCGCCGCATGATGGCGGGCAGTTGCAAAATGGAAATATTGTTCAGGGCTGTAATCAGGTCGCCGCGCCGAATGCCGGCTTCCATCGCCGGAGAGTGGGGAAATACTTTAAGCACCAGTATGGCCGGTCTGTTGCCCAGAATCGGATTTTCCTTGCGGACCGGGGAATTGGCGGCCAACAGCATGTATTTAATTCCAAATTGCCTGGGGCGGATAACGCCAGTTTCAATAAATTCCCGGAATACCGGATTGCGCCGCGTGACATGGAATATATTCATGCCCGATCCGACGCCGGTAAGCTGCCCTTGCCTGGACAGAAGCAGTGTGGATTGGAAAGGCTTGTCAGGCATGCCATGCCGCTGATTCCGCGAATGTCTGCCGCGCAGCGCAATTTTCCATTTCAGTGTCAGCGTATTGGGATTCAGCGACAACTGCATCCTTTTGTCATCACGGTCGGCCCGAGCCAGGGGAATCGCCGGCCACTGTGCGGCCTGCCGCAGTGCCACAACGCTTAAATCAAGCCGTGGACTTATCCCCAGAATCCGCCCTGTCAGCCGCTGGCCGCGATAATTAATAACCGTAATTTTGCCCGTGGTTCCCGCAGTGCCCAGGAGTCCAAGGACCAGAATATTATGTTTAGCACCAACCACCACGCCGGGCAGACTGTTGCCCTGCCCTTCGTGCAGAAGCATCAGCCGCTGATTTATCAAACGCAAATAGGGCCAGGGCGGCTTCTGACCCGGTTTGTGCATTTCAAACAGAAAGTGCCGCATCAGAAATAACTGCGCCATTGGTCTGCGGGTCAGATTATTGAGCCGGTTCCGCTGTTCGAAACTTAACGGTGGCTGACTATGGCCGGAATTTGCTTCCGGAACAATGGCCACGGTGGCCGATTGGCGACCTGGTCTGCCGTCGGCGTGAAAGTGGTGGTTTAATACCCACGTCCGTTCCCATGCCAGAAAGCGGCGCTGCATTTCCGGGGGAAGAATATGGACCGGATTTTTATCCATTTCAACCCGCACCAGAGATTTCCGAAGCCGCGAATAGAGCGCACGCGTTTCCCAGTTCAGTTGTGTCAGAAGCTGCGGATCAATGGGGGCTGATGCGTCGTATTTATAAGCGGGTTCCGGCGGCAGCGCGGAAGCCTGCAACCGGGCCACGGCCATTCCGAAAAACCCTGCCGGAAAAAAAATTGGCGCAGCGGCACCAAGCCATACCGCCGCGCGGCGGATCGACAATATGCGGTTCCGCCCGATTCGGATACACCCGCTGACTGCCGGGACTTGGAAAAATGGATTCATACGACTCCGATTTTATCCGGTCGCGGCTGTGTCGATTACAGGTTCAGGCGGCCGGATAATCCAAATTCAATCAAAAAACGCCCTGTGTCGCCATGGCCATGGTTTCCCTGGCATTTCCTCCATTCGTTGACCGCGCTTGCTTTGAGAGTTGATAGCTGCGGTAAAACCGCTGGGCTTGCTCATAGCTGCTGAAGGTTTGGGAAACCGTTTCACCGCCCGGTGTCTGAATTTCAACTGCATAGCGCACGGCGGGACTGGCGGCCGAGCCGCGCCCGGCCAGGAAGCAACCAACGCCGATCACCAGGCAGGCGGCCACAATCGAGGCCCGTTTAAGCCAGCGAAGAATGGAAAGGTCGCTGCTGGGTTCAATATGTCCGGCGGGGGCGAATTCCATTTCATAGCAATGTTCCAATACCCGCCGCGCCAAAACGGCTGCTTCCGTCGGCGTTGGCGCGTAGCCAGCCATCGCGGCCCGGGACAGGCGCTGCTGGTGGACAAGCCGATCGAGTGCGGCTCGCCCTTGGTCGTCTTGTGCCAGCATCGCCTCTACATCCGCTTTCTGTGCGGACGAAAGTTCGCCATCCAGATAAGCTTCAAGAAGTTCGTTCGTTAACTTTTTCATATGTCACCTCATGTCCTTTTAACTCTCATTGCATCTCTGACAAAGCGGGGCTGCCAGGCTCCGGTGTTCAACCGTTTTCAGCTGAATCCGTGACGCGATCCCGCAGACCATCGGCCAGTCGTACCCTGGCCCGATGCAGCCACGTTTTTACCTGGGCCTCGGTCGCTTCCAGTGCCTCGGCGATTTCGCGATAGCCCATCTGCTGTTGTTCGCGCAACGTCAGAGCTTCTCGCCAGGCGTCCGGAAGCGTTTCAATTAACCTCCGGAGTTTTTGAGTTGTCTCGGCCGTGCTGTAGGCTTCCGAAGGGTCGTTGTCCGATCCAAGGCTATCGTAAATGGCCGGGTCGGCATCCAGCGATTGTCCAACCCTTCGGCGCCGACAACTTATTACCGTCCGGGCGACCGCCTTAGCCATCAGTGACCAGCCACCGTTTGACCAGTCATAATTTTCGCGAAGACGAAAAAGTTTGAGCAGTGAATCCTGCACAATATCTTCCGCCTGCTTCGCATCACGCGATTGTGCGCCCATCATGGACCTGGCCAAGGCCACCAATCGGCCCATGTTGGCATGCACAGCCTGTTCAAACGCCTGATTAACGGAATTTGGTTCTGGCATTTGACCTTCCGGCATCATAGTCTGACACGCTTGAAAACGCGGTTTGTTACACCTGCGGCTTTACTTTTTCCATGTCCGATAACCGCCGCCGTTAAAACATCGCTTCCGCTCGCCGACCGGGCGATATGCCCTTGCACATCCCCATGCGCGCGTCAGTTGCCACCGGTCACTCCTGCAAAGCAAATTTTCCAGCAACTTACTAGATC
>JAJZEY010000010.1 GCA_021805585.1 Planctomycetota bacterium | reverse complement strand
GGAACACTGGCGGCGAAGCATGCCCCGCAGCATGGCGAGTCTGATTTGGCAGTTGAACGACAGTTGGCCCGGTCCGACCTGGTCCATGATCGACTGGTATCATCGCTGGAAGGCGCTTATGTATGCCGCCAGAAGGTTCTTTGCACCCATACTGGTCAGTGGCAGACAAGATGCCCAAACCGGCGCGATGGAAATATGGGTAACCAGCGATCGCCTGGAACCGGTTCATGGCGACCTTGTTTGGCATGCCAGTAATCTGGATGGCGAAGTGCTGGATCGGGGAAATATGGCCATTCTCCTTTCACCGCGGGAGAGCCGCCTATGCCACCAACTGAATTATTCCGCTCTGCCGGGTCATACGAGCATGAACAATCTCCTGATATGGACATCGGTGCGAGTCAATGGCAAGACTGTGTCGGAAAACTGCAGCTTTTTTGTCGCGCCGAAAGAACTGGCGTTACGCGATCCGAAGGTAGTCATCCATTTGGTGGCTTTAACTGACGGATTTCGCGTTATCCTGATCGCTCGGAAACCCGCCTTATGGATGTGGTTATCTCTGAAAGACTGCGATGCCGAATATTCAGACAATTTTTTTCATCTGGCTGCCGGGCATTCGACGGTGATATATGTCAGACCAGCCAAACGATTGACTTGGGATGAGTTTCGGTCACGCTTGCAGGTTCGCTCATTGCGTGATATCGCCACCGGAAGTGTCTGATGCGCTGGCAGCAGGCAGAGATTGGCACAGATTGTGCGCATGGTTGGCCTCAACAGGGACAAAGAATATGACAACAATAAATCGTCGGGAAATGCTGGCCAGCGGGTTGGCGGTGGCGGCCGGGGCGCTGGTGACGACTCCGGTTGTATATGGCGTTGCGGCACCCACGGGAAATAAACAAGCTGTCGCGCCGGCGACAGGATTGTTCGGCATTCATGTGGTGGATGCCCAGACCGGGCGCGGCATTCCCCTGGTGGAATTGCGCACGGTGAACCAGGTGCGATATGTAACGGACAGCGCGGGCTACGCCGCGATTGCAGATCCGGGTTTTATGAATCGCCACGTCTATTTTTTTGTTTCCAGTCCCGGTTACACTTTTCCCAGTGACGGCTTCGGCTACAGCGGCGTCGGGCTGGACGTGAAACCCGATTCAATCGCACATATATCAATGCATCGGATAAACGTCGCGCAGAGGATTTACCGCATAACCGGTGAAGGCATTTACGCCGACAGTCTGCGGTTGGGGGTTCATCCGCCTATTGACGCGCCCTTGCTTAACGGGCAGGTTATGGGGCAGGATTCATGCCTGGCAACGGTATACAACGGGCGGATTTTCTGGATATGGGGCGATACCGCTCGCCCAGGATACCCGTTGGGGAATTTCCGGACCTCCGGCGCGGTATCCGACCTTCCCGGACACGGGGGGCTGAATCCGGCTGCAGGCATTAACCTTCGATACTTTACCGATTCGTCCGGTTTCTGCCGGGCGATGTGCCCTTTGCCTGATGAACCGGGCGGTGTGGTTTGGCTTGATGGACTTACCACGGTTCCCGACCGGAACGGGACTCTGCGACTTGTCGCACGGTATACCAGGCGCAAGGGAATGGGAAAGATATATGAGCAGGGCCTGGCGGTCTGGAATCAGAAAGCCGGCGAATTTGAGAAATATCATGTGTATCAGCCGAAGGAACAGTGGCGATTTCCAATCGGCCATCCGGCCGCGTACCGGGAAAACGGGCGTGAATACCGGCTGTTTTCGCCGCAATTTCCAACTGCTCGGGCGGCCGCTGCGCTGCATGCGCTGGCGGACAGCGGCCAATATGAGGCCTTTACCTGTCTGGCTCCCGGTACGCGGTATGCGGGTCGCAAATCCATGGTGGAGCGAAATTCGGCCGGTCGAGTGGTCTGGGCATGGAAACTCAATACGCCTCCGCTGAGTTCTAACCACGAGCGGGAATTAATTTCGTCAGGCCTGCTGCAACCGGCCGACGCGCATTTTCAACTGATGGATGCACAAAGCCATCAGCCGATTACAATCCAGAACGGCTCATTTTTCTGGAACCCATTTTTGAAGCGCTGGATCATGATCGCGGTGCAGCATGGAGGAGCCTCGGTCCTGGGGGAAATCTGGCTGGCAATTGCGGCGCAGCCGACCGGGCCGTGGCGGCTGGCACATAAAATTGCCACGCATCCGGATTATTCATTTTACAACCCGACCCAGAACCCGTTTTTTGATCAGGAAAACGGCCGTATTATTTATTTTCAGGGGACCTGTTCGGCGACCTTTTCCGGCAATTCACACCCGATTCCGCGCTACGATTACAATCAGTTGATGTACTGTCTGGATTTATCAGATTCGCGGTTGCGACTGGAGTAAATGGCCTAGCCAAAAGAGCCATATAAGACAATATATTGACGCGATTCAGATGTGCCGCTGCCGGTACAACGCTGGCTGAATGGCCTTTTGCATTGCCGTCAGGTCCAGCGACTGAGTCAGAAAAGTGCCTATTTCCTTGACGACGACCTCCGGATGGGCCATCAGTCTTTCATGCGCGACATTCAGCACACTGATTTGCGGCCGGGTTGTGAGCCAACCGTCAAGCTGCGCCAATTCACGCTGAAAAATGGTTATCAGGCGGTGATTTTCAGCGACCGACCCGGGAGGTCGTCCCAGCATCGCCTGTTGCGAGGCTACCACCTGCGATAAATTCCGTCGCATGAAAATAACGCGTAACGGCTGATCTTCCGGCAGATCGTAAAGCAGGCGATAAATGACCTTCACCGCTTTGCCGGCGGCCTGCTGAATCCAGGCCGCATTCTGTCTGGTATGCTTGACGGCTTCAAACTCGAAATAGCCGCGTGGATTCGCCAAATCAGGCGGCCGACGCTCGTCTGTCAATACGGGCATGCCGCCGGCATGGAGCATTTGCATCATCAGAGAAGTGCCAGATCGCGGCAGTCCGGACACCAACACGAAGTGATTCATTGATTGCATCAAATATCCGTTGAACACCCGGGAAAATCGGATTGAGGGACATCGCAACGGCTGAAAATAAATGGACCGCCGCCGTCAAAGGGGCGGTCCATCTTTGCTTCGCTTGCGGGCGCGGATGAATTACCGGGATCATTTTGCAACGACCTGGCGTTTTCGCCAAGCCAATATGCCAACGGCACCCATGGCCATTAGAACCAGCGATGCCGGGTCGGGCGTCGATGCGGCGCTTGTAATAAGGGGAGATCCGCCGGTGTCGCCAACGGCGATTGGTGTATTCGGCGATGATTCAAATGCGTAGCCAAGCAGCTTGCTGTTAAAGTCAACAAGATTGGTGGCCGGCTCGGTGGTGGTGTTGAACGAAAACGCGGCCCAGCCGTAAAAATCCTTTCCGTTGTCTGCCGCCCGCAAACCAGTATACAGAATTTCATGGTTGCCCGCCTTGACCACATTGGTACTGTTGTAGCCACCGCTGCCAAACACAAAAGTGTTGCCGGTGCCGCCCACTTCAGTTCCCTTTGGAAGGAATTCCA
>JAJZEY010000563.1 GCA_021805585.1 Planctomycetota bacterium | reverse complement strand
TGCGTCAACGACCCGGTCTGGGCGAGCAGAGTCAAACGCAGCGTCTTCCGCGTGACCACATCGCATTGATCAATGGCTTTAGTGGAGAATGCAATCGCGTGGAGGGCCACCACATTGGGTGCCGGTGCCGGCATACGCTGCCACGCGGACCGGATGCGAATTCCGGAATTCAGGCCGCCATTGCCATCATTTTGCGATAGCCGCGGTTCCGCGTTCGGGTCGGGAATCCACTGGTTGCCGTTGACCACAAATTTGTAATGGTGCAACCCCGGTGTCAGGCGGATGGTCACCGACCATTCGCCGGGTGAAGTGGATCCCGCGGGGGTCATGGGTGTCGCCGTGGGTGACCAGTTATTGAAATCGCCGGCCAGGTTCACGCGGGATGGAGCCGGTGAATTGGCCGGTAGCTGATAGTGGAACGTATGCGCCACACGAGCGGCGATTTTTGCCAGATGGCCAACCGGACCGGTGCCCGCAACCGGCGCGGTACCGGCTTTGGCGGATATCGGTGAAAGCATGCCGCCATGAATGGCCGCAATCAGAAGGGTGGATGCCATCGCGATTCGTCCGCATCGTTGGACGCTTATAATCTGAAACATGGTCTGTTATTCCAAAAAAAAGAGTAACGGCTGGTGAATGCCGCGGAAAGCCAGAAGATACGTATGCATCGCACGTTTCGCCGTGGGATTCAGTTGTGAAAATTCAAACCGGACAAACATCGCCATCCGTATTGAACAAGCGTTGGGTCAGCGCGTTTCGGCCTGCCGCCTTGCCATACTCGTGGATTCACGCAGCACCAGATGAGTGGGCAGCACTTCTGCGACCCGTTCAACTTTGCCGCGGACTTTTTCAATCAGTCGTTCACAGGCCAGCACGCCAAGTTCGTATAGCGGCAGATGCACTGTGGTAAGGCTGGGATTGCTGAACGCCAGATGTTGCAGATCATCAAAGCCGATAATGGAAATATCGCGTGGAACCTGATAGCCGCGCTGTGTCAGAGAGCGAATCGCCCCAAGCGCCATTTTGTCATTTCCACACAGGATCGCCGTGATATTCGGATGCCGGGTGATAAGTTCCTGTGCGGCGGCGGCACCCCCTTCATCGGTAAACATTCCATCGACCATCCAGGAATCCGCGGGGGCGGTGCCGGCGTCGGTCAGGCGGGTTTTGTACACATCCATCACATCGCGTGAAGTCGGGCTTTCGGGCGCGGCATAAATCATGCCGATGGTCCGGTGGCCGAGTTGCAGCAAACAGTTCATCGCCTGCTCGGCACCGAGGCGGTAATCGCAATGGACGCAATCCAGCAAGGCGTCGCCAAATCGGTTATCCACCAGAATCATGGGATACTGCGGGCCGGCAAAGTCCGCCAGGAAAGTATGTTTTTCATTAAAGCCGAGGCACAAAATACCATCCACAAACCGCCGTTCATAAAGTTCAAGATGTTTGCCTTCTTTTATGAATTGGGGTTTGGCCTGTTCAATCATCATTTTATGGCCGAGTTTGCCGGCACGATCCACAATGCCGCTGATAATTTCACCAAAATAGGCGTCCGCCAAAGCGTGGCGCAGCGGCGGCAGCATAACCGCTAACACCTGGGTGTATTTACTGGAAAGCCCCTGGGCAAGCCGGTTGGGGCGATAGCCAAGGCGTTCAATCATTTTCTGAACACGGACCTGTGTGCCGCGGCTGATGCGCGGGTTGTCGTTAAGGACCATGGAAACGGTGGCGACCGAAACGCCGGCTTCGCGGGCCACATCGCGAATATTCACCTTTTCCGGGGGTTTGTCGTCGGGCAGGGGGGTATCAAAACGGACGGTGACATTTCGCGGCGAAGCGGGGTCAATATCGGGCAGGGCAGGGTCGCCGACAGGCGGGTCGGGCATTTTGCGAATTTTAAGTTTTGCGGCCACCGAAGGACTCCCCTGTCGCAAGAAAAGGCTATTCCGCAAAGTGCGGAGGATTGTAAGATCAGTCAATGACGCTGCATTCGTTGAAACAGTGAGCGGCACTGAATCGCCGAACCGGCTGCAATTGTGCCAAAAAGCTTTCGCGATCTCTAAATCGGTAAATCGGTCGCGAGGGTCCGGGGCACCAGTCCGGTTAGCGGCTGTTAACCAGTTTACTATATGATTGAACAATGTCAAGTGAGAGCCAGCGGGGGCGCTAAAAATCGCGATTTGGAAAGAGACACAGCCGATAACAGCCCAACGCGTATAATATGGCGGCCATCTGACGCTCTTATGGCTGATTATTGAACCGGTTCAATTTTTTTCCTTGACATGCGTGATTTTATGTTTTATAGTCATACTCGTCGGCTGTATTTTCACCTGCAAATAATGCGGTGATGATACGCTGGTGACTTGGTTTGACCGAAGTCACGGATCACTGAGTCGGTGGCGAAGCGGAGAAAACGGCTGGTTTTCCTGTATTTTGCGATAATTCTTGCGGATTGTTGGACCCAGAAGATAGCTGCCCCGCACTGGCGAGGTCGGCGCAATGTTTCAAGGCGTTTTTTTTGCCCGCATGGTTAACCGTTTCACTTAATTGTCCGAAACGGGCATACGGCCGGTAGGAAATTGGACGCCCGGCGTCCGAAAGATTTGGTTGGAAACCCGCGCGGACGATCGATTGGTTCTTTCGCAGTCGCGGATTTCTAAAATTCTGTTTTTTTTTACCTTTTTTTAGGGAGACCTTCTTTATGATGAAGAACTTAGTTAAGAAGAAATTTGTTAATCAGGTTGGACCAACCGGCTTGGGTGTGCGATTGTTTCCGTTGGCGGCGGTTGCTGCTCTGCTGTGCGGTGCGAATTGCCAGGCGGGCGTAATTGCTTCGGACAGTGCGGCGAATTACACAAGTTGGACCAATGGCAGCGGCGGCGGCACAGGTTATTCCACCTGGACCCTGACCGGATACAATAACTCCGGCTTCTTTCTTGGTTCGTCGACCGTCAACGATAACGGCCAGACGCTGCCCGCTGGCGATACCAGCGACATTGACACGTCCGGACAATCCTGGGGGCTTTACGCCAATAACGGGGCAGCCGCCACGGCGTCTCGAACCTTTTCCGCCGGTCCAATGCAGGTAGGAGACACATTTTCCATTGCCTTTGATAACGGCAATATCGGAACCCCTCTAACTCTTGCTTCTGATTACGTGACGTTGGTTTCCAGTACGGGCAGCAGCATCCTGACCTTCGGCTTCAACGGTAACGCGACTAACTATTTTTACGCGGATAAAAGCCAAACTAATGCCTCCACGGGCGTTGGATTTACCTATTTTGGCCTGAATTTGACCTATACGCTTACCTCCGCGACGGCCTATTCGCTGGCCATTACACCAACGGGATCGTCCGCGACAACCACTACCATAACCGGCACCTATTCGGGATCTATTGCGGGGTTTGAAGCGGTAAATGTAAACGCGGGTGGGGGTGACGTGAGCAACTTTTACATCAATAGCCCCATCTTAACAGCGCCGGCGGGCGCGGCGGTTCCCGTTCCCGCGTCATTTTGGCTGTTACTTGC
>JAJZEY010000290.1 GCA_021805585.1 Planctomycetota bacterium | reverse complement strand
CCATGCGCGTGATTATTCTCGGTTCAGCCCCGCTGCTGATTCAAAGAGGATTAACCGAAAGCCTGGCGGGAAGATTTGAGATACTACATCTGCCGCACTGGAGCTATCAGGAAATGCGGGACGCCTTTGGCTGGAACGTTGATCAATACGTCTACTTCGGTGGATATCCAGGTGCCGCTTCCTTGATTACCGACGTAAACCGCTGGCGACGGTACATCAGAGATTCCCTCATTGAAACGACAATTGCGCGGGACGTGCTGCTGCTGTCGCGTGTGGATAAACCCGCTTTGCTGCGCCGCTTATTTGAACTCGGATGTATCTATTCCGGACAGATACTTTCGTATAACAAGATGCTTGGCCAACTTCACGATGCCGGCAATTCCACCACATTGGCACATTATCTTGAATTGCTGCGCGGCGCGGGCATGTTAGCCGGCGTGTCCAAATTCGCGGGGCAGGTTGTGCGCAGCCGCGGATCAAGCCCGAAATTACAGGTATTTAATACCGCCCTGATGTCCGCACAATCGGAATTGCCGTTTGACGAGGCCCGAGCAGACCGCGAATTTTGGGGACGCCTTACAGAATCCGCAGTTGGTTCCCACCTCCTGAACGCCGCAGCGGCCGGCACCTGCGAGCTATTTTATTGGCGGGAAGATAACCATGAAGTGGATTTTATCGTGCGGGCCGGGCGAAAAATCACCGCCATTGAAGTTAAAAGCGGGCGCACCGGAACAGCCCCATCGGGTATGGCCGCCTTTTCAAAAGCTTTTCGAACCACCAGAAAGTTACTGGTCGGTGGCGACGGCTTAGCCTTGGGAGAGTTCCTTTTACAACCTGTGGGCCATTACTTATAACGCTGCCGGCAATTGCGCCGTGGGACAAGCGATCCAAGCGGATCATCACCGTCCTTAAAAAGACATCCGCAGTTCGTCCGGAACATCCAGACCGTTCACCGCGAATTTTCTGATGAACATCACAACGCGGTATAAAAGGATAGTAAAAGGAAAAAATGGCAACTGTTCGCGGGTCTGCCAAATTTTCAGGCGGCAGATTTAAACTTCGATTTTCATCGGGCTTGCCATAGATCAAGTTGTGGGACAGATTCCTGCTATGGAAAATAGATCGCAAAGCCATGTCGCGACCGAGGCCTCGGGAGAACCGATCGGTGGCGCGTAACAATTTATTTGGCTCGGTTTTGCGTGCCGCGGGCCTTGCTTCCGGCCGAGGGATTTCGGATGAACCGCGGATTTCGCTGATTACGCGGATAAGAGTGATAAGCCGTATCCGCGTAATCAGCGAAATCCGCGGTTTTGTTCTGTTACACACGTCCGCCTGCCTCAGGCGCGCCGCGAAGTCCGAAAAGTGTCTGCCAAATTTCCAGGCGGCGGATTTAAACTGCGATTTTCATCGGGCTTGCCAATAGATCACAGATCATAGATCAATCTGATGCAGGGCATCTCTGGTCAGAATGCCGCCGACGCTGGTTAGCTTCCTTCGCATACCCAAGCCCTCAAGTCGCTGCGCTTCTGATTTGCTTATTCATTACATTGCAATTGATAAGCGTTCATTGGGCCGCTCATCAGCTATTTTACCAATTGCCAGAAGAATTGGCAGACCCCTGTTCACCGGCCAATGCCCGAAGATGCACGGCTAGACCGATTTGGGCATCCGCAGTATTCTAATTGTGGTTCGGCTGGCAGGGAATGGAAACAGCCTGGCCAGGCACATGCGGCGTGCGGTTAATGTCGCTACAATATTTTAGCCCAGCCGCGATGGGTTCGCAGGATTTAGACGAATTTAGTTGTGTGGCCATAGGAATCATGCCGATGGAAAAGGCATTATCGGCGGCGACAGCCGATAATAATTTAGAGGACATGAACGCTTTTGGGAGCTGTTTCGGGATGCCAAATTATCATTTACCCTCTGACCCTATTCTGGTAACTGGTGGTGCCGGCTTTATTGGTTCTAATTTCGTTGGCGACTGGATCGGGACTGTGGGTTCCAAGATTATTAATCTGGACAAGCTGACCTATGCCGGCAATCCGGACAACCTGGCCGAATTGAAGCAGGACCCGCGGCATATATTTGTTCAGGGAGACATAAACGACCGGGCGCTTATGTCGGAACTTTTCACCGCTCATAAACCATGGGCCGTGGTACACTTTGCCGCGGAAAGCCACGTGGACCGGTCCATTCTGGGTCCGGAGGAATTTGTCCGCACCAATGTCAACGGCACCTTTTGTGTACTGGAGGCAGCCCGGGAATACTGGCGGAATCTGCCGGCCGATTCCCGCAATCATTTCCGATTCCTTCACGTTTCCACCGACGAAGTTTATGGGTCGCTGGGTCCCGCCGATCCGGCATTTTGTGAAACCACCCCCTATGCTCCCAACAGCCCTTATTCGGCATCCAAAGCCGGTTCGGACCATCTGGTGCGGGCATACCACCACACCTATGGCCTGCCGACGCTTACCACCAATTGTTCTAATAATTATGGTCCCTTTCAATTCCCTGAAAAGCTTATTCCGCTGATTATTCACAACGCCCTTCATGGCCGCGCACTGCCGGTGTATGGCGATGGCATGAATGTTCGCGATTGGCTTTATGTGGGTGACCACTGCACGGCAATTCGCACCGTTCTGGGCGGTGGACGACCGGGCGAAACTTATTGCATCGGCGGCAAAAGTGAAATGAAGAATCTGGATGTGGTGGAAACCATCTGTTCCGTCTTGGATGAACTTCAACCCGCTTCGCCCCATCGCCCCCACAACAAACTGATAAAATTCGTCACCGACCGCCCCGGTCACGACCGCCGCTATGCCATTGATTGCCGAAAGTTGGAAAAAGAACTGGGCTGGCAGCCGCGGTTGTCATTTGCGGCGGGAATCGCCCAAACCGTGCGCTGGTATCTGGAACATACCGACTGGGTCAACCGCGTGGTTTCCGGCGAATATCGCCAGTGGGTAAACCGCAATTATGCGGAAAGGAGCTAAGCCGTGCGACGTGGCATTATTCTGGCCGGCGGATCGGGCACGCGCCTTTCGCCGATTACCCTGGCGGTATCCAAGCAGATGCTGCCGATTTATGACAAGCCGATGATTTATTACCCGCTGACCACGCTGATGCTGGCGGGCATTCGGGAAATTCTGATCATATCCACACCGCGGGACTTGCCGCATTTTCGCCAACTGCTTGGCGACGGATCGCAATTCGGCATCCATTTGGAATACGCCGTTCAGCCTTCACCGGATGGACTGGCCCAAGCATTTATTATTGGCAAGACGTTTGTTGGAAGCAATCCCAGCGCGCTGGTGCTTGGCGACAATATTTTCTTCGGGCACGACCTGCCAAAACTGCTGCAGCAGGCCAACGAAAGCAGCGGCGGTGCCACGGTGTTTGCCTATCCCGTGGTGGACCCGGAACGCTACGGTGTGGTGGAATTTGATTCCGCGGGGCGCGCCAAATCCATTGAAGAAAAACCGCTGAAGCCGAAATCCCGCTTCGCGGTGACCGGCCTTTATTTTTACGA
>JAJZEY010000604.1 GCA_021805585.1 Planctomycetota bacterium | reverse complement strand
AACCTGGGCTTCAGCCCGGCTGGTTAGCGTTCCCCAAACGCCATCGTGGCCGGCCGACAGGTGCGAATATTCCGCATCCCATATGGCCCAGGCCGCATCGGTCATGCCGACCTGTTCCACCGTGCGGGCGGAATCAACGGCAAAATGCAGACGCTGGCGCAGCGGTGCCAGTCCCGCTTCCAGTTCCACCGGGTTGCCGCCACGGGGAAGTTCCTTGGATCGGCGCACGCAAACCCACAGGAACCGGTTGCCAAAACCGTTGGCCGCATCATTCATGGCCAGACCGCAGCGCAATTCCGTGCCGGTAATATGGCCAATGACGGATATGTGTGCGTTGCTGGCGCGCAGGGGTGTTTTGGTCATGACATTCAGATTGCCGCAGTCCCATGCCAGCCGCAGCTGCGCGGAAAGCGTGTTGCCATCGCGTGCGGCAACTTTCAGTACTTTGCCGAATTCACTTTCGGTAATCAGCAGGCGTTTGTCCAGGGTGCCGTCATCCACGCATTGGCCCTGTTTTATAATCGGGTCGCGTACCGCATAAATCAGCCCTTCGCCGGAAGACAATCCGGACTTGCGGCAGTCGGCGGCCCATGCTTCATCCAGCGGTTCAACCACTCGTGCGGCATTGGCCCCGGCGGTTCCCTTGCGGCCTTTGGCGGTATCGCCCACGCAAACCGCGAACAGATTCAGATGATGCGCTGCGCCATCCACCACAAAATGCGGGTTGCGACCAATGATATTGCCGAACATGACCAGCAGGTGAATCAGCACCGCCATGCGATCGGATTCCGTATGCGGGTCAATGGCATTCACCAGCTCGCCCGCCAGGCCGTAAAACGCATCGGCACAGGGCGGCAACGGGCTTTGCCGGGTGGTGGGTTCCACCGGTGGAACGGCGGCGGCGTTGCGTCTGATATCCTCGGCAATGCCCTGGGCGGACAATGCCGGGTTTTTTAAATCATCCAATGAATGGACCGCTGCGGAAAACAGTCGCCGTTTGTGAATCAGCGTTGCCAGGTCGGTGGCGTGGCGGCGGGCCATGGTGGAATTGGGCAACAGATTGGCTTCCAGCAGGTCATACACCTGCCCCGCACACAGCCCGTGGGCCGCGCACGCCCGGCCCAGGCTGGCCGCATCGGAAACCGCCAGATTTTGGGCGGCCATGGCCAGCGCTGCGCCATATATAATGGACGCATCATGATGAATCCACCCTGTGGCCGTCGGCAGCACGCCGCGCAGTTCCGCGACGGTTTGTAGAAAGCAGCCCTGGCTGATGGCGGCGGCAAGGTCGCCTAAAATGCAGAGTTCCGGCGTGTGATCAAGCAAAAAGCCCGGCAGGGCCAGCGGATCTTCCGCTTCCGCTGGCGTAGCTTTAAGCAAAGAAATTCGGGTCATGATGGCATCATCCTTCTGTTTTCGGCCCACGGCGGCCTTGTGAACCAGCGCGGTGCACTGGCGCAGCGAACCGGCACGCCGGGCCGATGTACTGGCGCGGTGGGCACATTTCGGTCCGCCGCCAGACAGATGCCCGGCCGGCAGGCCCGGCGGGCATCCCAACGGGCCGGCATCAATCCTTTTTGCCGGCCATAATCAGTCCGGAAAGGTCTTCAAGGTCATAACGGATTGTGCCTGCAATCATCACCCGTTTAAGTTTTCCCCGCCTGGCCAGCGCATAAATGGTGCGGACGCACACACCCAGATATTCAGCGGTTTGTGCCTGGCTAAGCAGGCGGCGTTCGGGCCGATCTTTGGCCACCGGCCCCTGGCTTTCAATGACTGGTTGCGGGTTAACGGCAGTTTGAACGTTCATAGGCAGTTCCTTTCAGGAAAAGACAAACAGACTCCGGCACACGCGGGTGTCAATCAGCTATAGTGTTTGGCGGTGGAAGATAATGGGTCTGAAGAACGTGTTTTTGTGGCAGGGGGCAAAATAATCAGCCATTCCCCGGGGGAGACGATCGTGAACATCGCAATAAAACGCCGCAGCGCTGCCGCGGCAACGCAGATTGGGAGTTTAAAGAAATTAGAGAGTTGAGCACATCAGGCACTGGTGGGTCAACGGCGTCGATATTCTGCTGCCATCAGCACCGGGAGCGTCAGCTTAGGTCCATCCCCGGATTTAATTTTACACAGGCCGTTCATAAGTCCGTCCGTGTCGAATTGTCAGGGGCGATACCCGGCCTTTCCTTTGACTTTCCATAAACTTCCGCCCGAAAAAAGCCAATCGGCGTTCATTGGGCCGCGCCGATCAGCCAATTTCCCTATTGCCCGAAAAAAAAGTGGCACCCCCGAAATACCGCCAATTCGTACCGGCGATTCATATTTATCGCTTCCGATGGTACATTAACGGAATGATGCGCGGCCCTGAAAACACAATTCCCGTTCCCGGCAAGCCGGGCTTGCAAGAGCGGGTGCTACCCATGGTTCCCCGGCCATGCCGGGTTGGGCCGTTTGATCTGGAAATTCCAGCCATGCAGGCGGGGTTGGCCGGTTACAGCGATATGGCCATGCGCGTGGTCGCCCGCAGGCGGGGCTGTCCGTATGCGGTCACTGAAGCGCTGCTGGACCGCGTTTTGCTTAAGGGCGGTCGCGGTCTGGAAAAAGGGGCGATTCTTTGCGATGCCGACCACCCGGTCGCCGGCCAACTGATGGGCAGCGAAGCGGATGAACTGGCTGCGGCGGCGGGAATTCTTCTGGAAGCGGGTTTTGATGTAATAGATTTGAATTTCGCCTGTCCGGTCCGCAAAGTAATGGGCCGCTGCCGGGGCGGGTATCTGCTTAGCGACCCCGCACAGGCTATACAAATTATGCGCCGCGTTCGCGATGCGGTGTGCGGCCCGTTGACCATTAAACTGCGCCGTGCGTTGGATGAATCGGCACAGGCAGCGGACTGGTTTTCCGCGATTTTTGCCGAAGCTGTGGCACTGAAATTCGCAGCCATTGCGGTGCATGGTCGCACGGTGGAACAGAAATATACCGGCAAGGCGAATTGGGAATTCCTGCGCCAATTGAAGTCCGCCAATCGTGGAACGGTGATTTTCGGCAGCGGGGATGTGTTTTCCGCGCAGGATGCCCTTGATATGTATCAGCAAACCGGCCTGGATGGCATTTGGGTGGCGCGCGGGGCCATCGGCAACCCGTGGATATTTTCCGAATTCGCCGCACTGGTGCATGGCCGACCACTGCCGGCCCCGCCGACACTGCTGGCACAAAAAGAGGCGCTGCTGGAACATTTTGGCCTGGCGGTGGACATTTACGGAGAGGAATCCGCGTCGCGGCAAATGCGGAAAATCGGTATTAAGTATTCGCGGCTGCATCCGGCGGGGGCCGACGTATGGCGGCGATTTATTGCGGTGCGGTCCCATGCCGACTGGCTGGCCGTGCTGGATGAATTCTACAGCGCCGACGGTCCGGGCCGGCGGACGCCAAGCGTGGCCGACGCCCAGGATTTATACAAAGATTGTGCGGCCGACGCAGAGGTTTTGTCTTGAATTCCAAACCCATTGAGTTACCTGAAAATGCAAATATATTGATT
>JAJZEY010000023.1 GCA_021805585.1 Planctomycetota bacterium | reverse complement strand
CCCCGGATTAATTTCCATTGCGCCGTCAAACAAATTTTCATGGGGTCAGTTAACAGCGATCGCTTCGGTGGTCGGTTTTCCCGCCGGTGAGTCAACCGGTCTGAATTGCGTGCTTGCGGCCATGGCGCAGGGCAAGGCCATCGCCGCGTTTGATACCCCACAAATTCGTGAATTGTTGTCTGACCGCGTTCATGCGCTGCTTGCGCCTGTCGGCGATCCGAAAGAACTTGCTTCCCGGCTTCACGCGCTGCTGAAGGACAATCCGCTTCGAGAGTCCATCGGCAAGGCCGCCCGCGGCCACTACGACAAATATTGTTCACCCGAGGCATTTATTGAACAGATGACATCGGTATATGCCCAGATTCAAAGTGATCCGGCCCTGACCCGGCAAATTGTTCTGCCCGCCGAGGCCCAATTTTTATCGGGACAGGATGACTGAATCCGCCACGAATGCAACGGATTTTAATGTTAAATAAATATATATATGACCTATCCATGTTTGCGGTTGCCGCAAACCGTTGACCCGCTGACCTTAGGGCTGCCAATTTTTCTGGCAATCGGTAAAATAGCTGATCAGCCGCCCAATGAACGCTTATTAAATGCAATTTAATGGATAGGCAAATCAGAATCGCAGCGACTCGAGGGCTGGGGTATGCCAGGGAGGCTAAGCAACGTCGGCGGCAGGGGGGCCTCGGATGCCCTGCACCGGATTGATCTATGATCTATGTTCTACGGCAAGCCCGATGAAAAGCAAAGTTTAAATCTGCCGCCTGAAAATTTGGCAGAACCATTGCGGACTTCAGCGGCGCGCCTGAGGCAGGCGATCCGGCGTAACCGACCAAAACCGCGGATTTCGCCGATAACGCGGATACGGCTTATTACGCTTATCCGCGTAATCAGCGAAATCCGCGGTTCTTCCGAAATCCCTCGGCCGGAAGCAAGGCCCGCGGAACGCAAAACCAAGCCAAATAAACTGTTACGCGCCAGCGATCGGTTCTCCCGCGGCCTTGGTCGCAACATGGCTTCGCGATTTATTTTCCGCAGCAAGAATCTGTCCCACAACGCGGCCGAAGTCCAGCCGAATGGCGTGCCACCATCCGCGGGGGCCTGCTAAGTTTTCTGGCAATGAGTAAAATAGTTGCCGAGCGGCCCAATCAACGCTTATCAGCTGCAATTTTAAGGATAAGCAAATCAGAAATTCAGCGACTCGAGGGCTGGGGTATGCGAGGGAGGCTAAGCAACGTCGGCGGCATGGGGGCCTCGGAGGTCCTGCACCGGATTGATCTATGATCAATTCTATGATCTATGTTCTGCGGCACGCCCGATGAAAATCGCAGTTTAAATCTGCCGCCTGAAAATTTGGCAGACCCGCTGACCTTAACGCGCCAGGCGTTTGACGGTGCGGCGCGACAGTTCGCTGATCGGGCGGCGGCCGGCAAAGCCGGTATGGGTTTCATGCCAGTGATCCACCACATCCTCACCAATTTCCCAGCACAACAAAATGTCGCGACCCTCCAGCAGGGCGGGAAAATCCAGCAGGCCGCGGGTGGGGTCTTTAAGTTCCACGCCGATCTGATTCAATTCTTCCATAAAGTCAAACAGCCGGTGGGTCAGTTTATCAAACTGCCGCTCCACTTCGCGCAGCTCGGTGGAACTCGCTTCCAATGAATGCGACAGGTCCACCAGGTCACGTCGTTGAAGCTCCACGTGCTGCACATCTTCGGCGATGCGACGCACCAGGGGAATGGCCCGATTGGCCTCCGCCACCGTAAAGTATTTGCGTTCCCGCGATGTGCTGGATTTATTTTTCATGTCCGCTCGTGAAACAGCCATGGCATCACCTGTTGGTCAACCCTGTCTCGGCTTTGGACGGGAAACACTCCCATTCAACAGTGCCGATAACACGTTCCTGTTGATGCAATCGGCTTGCCGGTCGATAAAACTTAAGCCAAGTCGTCATTTAGGCCGGAAAGTTTCCAGGAATACCGACTCCGGCGCTTTGTTAAGCCCACAAATGTCCTCGGAGACATTTCTAATCAGGTCTTGTATGCCTCGGCCGCCGGTTCCTTAATGGCAACCAGCAGCTTGTCAATGACCGCGTCGGTATCAATTCCTTCGGCATCGGCATTAAAATTAGTGATAATACGGTGCCGCAGTACCGGCTTGGCCATCTGGCGCACATCGTCCGTGCTGACATTCAGGCGGCCACGAATAAGCGCTCGAGCCTTGGCTCCCAGAATAAGATTCTGGGCCGCGCGCGGGCCGGCCCCCCAGGTCAGCCAGTTGGCAATAAAATCGGGTACATCTTTTTCGTGGGGGCGTGTGGCGCGGACCAGATTCACCGCGTAGTCCACCACGTGGTCGCTAACGGGCACACGGCGTACCATTTTCTGGATGGCAATAATGTCCTGGGCGCTTAAAATCGGAAGCGGTTCGCTGCGGGCGTCCACCGTGGTGGCTTTTACGATTGCCCGCTCTTCGTCGCGCTGCGGATAGCCGACCTTTACCATGAACATGAAACGGTCAAGCTGCGCTTCGGGCAGCGGATAGGTTCCTTCCTGTTCCACCGGGTTCTGCGTGGCCAGCACAAAAAACGGCGCATCAAGAGGATAGGTTTTGCCGCCCGCGGTTACCTGAAATTCCTGCATAGCCTGCAGCAGGGCGGCCTGGGTTTTGGGCGGCGTTCGATTGATTTCGTCCGCCAGCAGCATATTGGTGAAAATCGGTCCGCGTACAAACGTGAAAACCCGTTTTCCCGTCTGCGAGTCTTCCTGAATAATGTCGGTTCCGGTAATGTCCGAGGGCATCAGGTCCGGGGTGAATTGAATGCGGTTGAAATTCAGATTCAGCACCTTGGCCAGCGTGCTGATCATCAGCGTTTTGGCCAGCCCCGGCACGCCCACCAGCAGGCAGTGCCCGCGGGAAAATAGTGCCAGCAATAGAGAATCAATCACATCCGACTGCCCCACAATCACTTTGCGGATTTCCGCCAGCATTGCCTCGCGCACGAGTTTGAGCTTTTCAAGCGGGGCCGTCTCCGGGGCACCTGCGGCCGGTGGGGAACTTCCTGCACGTGATTCAGCGGATGACATGATGACTCCTGTAAAGCAGCCGGACTAAAAGTGCGGCCTTTCATTTCCCAAAAAATCATGGGAAATATGGGAAATACTGATGTTTTAACGCCCCAGTCGGCGGTTTGTTGCCGGGGCGGGCTCTTCCGGCAACCCCATTCGCCGGCGTGGCGGCCAAGGAACTTAACGCCGTTCAATTACTGGTCTATCGGCAAGGCCTCCAGCAGGCGGTCAATTTCCGTTTCACTGTTGTAAAAATGCGGAGAGGCCCGCAATCTCCCCTCACGTTCAACAATAATGACATGGCGCTGTTCAAGGTCATTAATAATCCCCGCATGCTTGTGCCGGTTGCTTTTGAAACTTACGATGCCGCTGGCCTCTCCCGGCCGGCGACTGGACACAATCGTATAACCCTTGGCCGTTAACCCGGTAACCCGCCGCTGGGTAAGCCCCAGAATGCGTGCG
>JAJZEY010000395.1 GCA_021805585.1 Planctomycetota bacterium | reverse complement strand
TAGATTCTATCGTGGCCGGAGTTAACGGCCCGCGCGGCGAAGAAACACCCAGCGGTGCCACCGGCGTACCGGCCGCCGCATGCGACTGGCCTATCGCCACGGAAAGCAGGATGGGGATTTCCGAACTCGTCTTTCCGACCGCCTGACTGGCCGCGCGAAGCAGGATACCGCGCATCAGCCGTGTAAGCCCTTCCGCACGTTCCATGTATCGGCCAAGCCAGAAAAGATTATCCGCCGATCGGCTGGACAAATCGTTTCCACCACGGTTTATCGTCACCGTCTGGCCGGTGGGGGGCAGCAGTGAAAGCGTGTCAACCGGTCCGTCGGCTATCACCCAGGTGTCTTTGGATCCACCACCTTCCTGCATTGAAACTACCAGTGTTTCCGATGAAGCGGAAAAGCGCGTCAAACCGCCGGGCATCACGGAATACGAATCCTCACGCGATGCTATAAGATGAACGCGAATCTGCATGTGCCGCGGTTCAAATCCGTTCTCCACCAGCACTGGTGTGGTGGCCAGAGTCAATTGTTCCTGGGCCACAAATAACTGCGGATTGCGGCGAATTTCCGCCAGCATGTCCGCGCGCTGGGCTGTGGAAAGATTCTGCATAAAAACCGGATTTACGCCGCGCCGCGGAAAGGTCTGCTTGATAACCAGGTCTTCCGGATGGTCCAGCACATAGGAAAGCGACGCCGGGTCGCCACACCACCAGCTTGCGGCACTGGGCAAAAGCATATCCTGGTCCAGCAGCCGCCGGCACAAGGCGGGAAGGAATGGCATAAGAGCCGGTGTTTGGGCCAGCCCGGTTCCCAGCGCGTTAATAACCGACACCGTCCCGGCGTGAACCGCCTGTACCAGCCCGGCCACCCCTAAAAAGCTGTCGGATCTAAGTTCAAGCGGATCACAAAAATCGTCGTCCAGCCGGCGCAGAATAACATCCACCGGCTCAAGTCCGGCCAGTGTTTTCAAATAAACCTGGGAATCGCGCACGGTTAAATCGCCACCTTCCACCAGCGTGTAGCCCAGGTAGCGGGCCAGATAGGAATGCTCAAAATAGGTCTCGCTGTAGGGGCCGGGGGTCAGTACAACCACGCGCGGATTGTCCTTGTTTCGCGGTGCCGCGTTGATCAGCGTTTCACGGAACGTAAGAAAAAATTGCGCCAGTCTGCGAACGTTGCAATCTCGAAAAATATCGGGCAAAGCTCGCGAAAGCACGATTCGGTTTTCCAGGGCATAGCCGACCCCGGCCGGAGTCTGCGTCCGGTCGCTCATGACAAAAAACGTACCGTCAGGCGAGCGCGCCAGATCAACTGCATGTTGATACAACCAACGGTTGTTCGGGAGACGCGCGCCATGACATGGCCGCAGAAAATACGGATGGGTCAGAATCAGCTCCGGGGGTAACAGCCCTTCCTGAATCAGCCGCTGCGGACCGTAGCAGTCGGCGATAATCCGATCAAGCAGGCAGGCCCGCTGAATAAGCCCCCTCTCCAAAAAACTCCATTGCGTTGAATCCAACAGCAGGGGAATCGGGTCGAGTTGCCACGGCCGGTCCATGCCTTTGGGGTCGCCATAGACGTTATACGTCACCCCGTTGTCATGAATAAGCTGGCGGGCCTGATTCCAGCGGCGCTGAATTTCCCCCGCCCCAAGTTCATTAATCTGGTTGATGAACATGAACCAGTGGGAGCGCAAAGCTCCACCCGATTCAAACATTTCGTCGTAGGCGCCCGGATTCGCCACATAGTTCCCGCACAATCCGCCGGGCCGCTCCGAAGCCTTTGCAATTATTGTATCTGAATCGCTCATGCGTTCTGCTACCAGACCTTCCCAGGAAAAAAACGCGGCATTTGTCGCCTGCCGCTAATGTACCCGTTTATCGTCGATTTCCAAACCCCAATAACATTCAGAATCGGCCCTGGCCGGGAGAATGGCTTTTACAAGTCGCCTGCCCAGGACGGCGTGAATCATTTCGGCACCTGTCGCAAGTCCAGCGTAAGCGGAAAATCAGTGGATATTTGCGCCGGCGGTGGATTCATGGATCGCTGTGTATGGCCATGATTGAAAAACCGCGCGATCCGCCGGCTTTCAGCCTCCAGGGCGTTGACCGGAAACGACGTATAATTGCGACCGGCGGGATGCGATACATAATAACTGCAGCCGCCCACCGACCGACCATTCCACATATCCACCAGATCGAACACCAGCGGCGTATGCACGGGTATTGTCGGGTGCAGCGCCTCCGACGGGGCCCACGCCTTATACCGCACGCCCGCTACATATTGCCCGCAGGTTCCGGTATTCCGCAGGGGCAGTGTGTGGCCATTGCACGTGACCACATGCCGCGGGTCCGTCATGCCATTGACCAGTATCTGGACACGTTCCAGCGATGAATCCACGTACCGAACGGTGCCGCCGGCCGCGCCCTGTTCACCCAGGACGTACCATGGCTCAAGGGCCTGCCGCAATTCCAATTCAACGCCCCGACGGTTGATGGTGCCGATATGCGGAAAGCGGAATTCGTAATGCGTATCAAACCAGCCCGTGGAAAAAGGGAATCCGCTCAGTTCAATATCCGCAAGCACATCGGAAAAATCTTCACGAACAAAATGCCCAAGCATGAATTTATCGTGAAGTTCGGTGCCCCATTTAACCAGCGGCCTTTCATACGGATTTTTCCAGAATGTTGCCAGCAGGCCGCGTAAAAGCAATTGCTGCGTCAGGCTCATGCGGGCGTGGGGGGGCATTTCAAAACCGCGGAATTCCACCAGCCCCAGCCGACCCGAAGACGAATCCGGTGAATAAAGCTTGTCTATGCAAAACTCCGCCCGGTGCGTGTTGCCGGTGGAATCCACAAGAAGATTCCGGAATATGCGGTCCACCAGCCACGGGGCCGGCTGCGGCGAAATGCGATTTGGTACCTGCTTAAACGCAGTTTGAATTTCCGAAATAAGGTCCGGCCGGCCTTCATCAGCCCGTGGGGCCTGACTTGTTGGACCAATAAAAAGCCCCGAAAACAGATAGCTTAAACTTGGATGGTTGTTCCAATAACCAACCAGGCTTTTAAGCAAGTCCGGACGGCGGAGAAACGGACTGTCCGATGGAACGGCCGCACCCACCACAATATGATTTCCGCCGCCGGTGCCGGTGTGCCGGCCGTCCAATTGGAATTTATCGGTTCCCAGCCGCGATGCCCGCGCTTCTTCGTTCAATGCCGTGGTGTTCCGCACCAACTGCCGCCAGCTATGGGCCGGATGAACATTCACCTCAATGACGCCGGGATCAGGCGTAATTTTAATCTGTTCCATGCGCGGATCGGCCGGCGGGGGGTAGCCTTCTATTCGCACCGGCGTATCCATCGCTGCGGCGGTGGCTTCAATCCGGGCCACTAGGTCCAGGTAATCTTCCAAATAACGCACCGGCGGCATGAATAGATGCAGAATGCCACTGCGAGCTTCAGCGCACAATGCCGTGCGGATTATCCATGGAGCGCTTTGCTGCATCTGAACCGGACGTGTTGGATCGTCCGCGGGGTCCGGA
>JAJZEY010000576.1 GCA_021805585.1 Planctomycetota bacterium | reverse complement strand
CTGGTTTAGCCATTAGCGCAACGAAGGCCCATTTTTTTGAACAGCAATTCCGCTGGACAAAAATGAGTCAACGCCGATTGAAGCAGGTTTAGACCGACAAACGCGGTAAGCAAAAGCCACCAATGGTTGACCAGCAATGCCAAAATTACACTGACTAGGACCATGGTGCCGGCAACCGCCCGTACAGCATTTTCAACAGTCATTGCATACCTCCAAAAATAAGGAGCCTGAATGACGGCCTCATAATTTTAGGGCCGCCCGCACCGTCTCCCATCCAAGCACTACATTCTTATATGCTATAATAAGAATAAAGTCAAGCCGTTCAAGCGAACTGCGGACGCCCCCAAACGAATGAATGCGGCCTCCATGTCGCCTGCGGTGGAAATTAGCGCAGGCGAATGCCTGGCTGGTACCGCATTGGGGCCGGTGGGACGCAAAGGAAATTGCAAAATCACAGTTTTCAAAACAATGGTCGGCATAAGGCCCTGACGGGCGTGGCCACTGCATCCAAGGAGCCTTTATGCTTTGCGGCAGAAAAAATCATTACCTTTATGTTTTAAATTATTTTTGAGAATTCGGGAATAATTCCGGCGGACTTAGCCTCTTAATTGGCAGTTGTAACTGATTTGAATTTTGTGTTCGCCATTTGGAGGAATTTCCATGAGCATTATGAATGTACTATCTCGCGCGCAATACACATCCCTTAAGGCGGTCCTTCTGACTGCGACTGTTGGTGCTGGTTCGTTGATTGCGGCGAATTCCGCCGTGGCCACCGAGTCGGCCACGGCCACTATTACCGCCGCAACGGCAACCAGTTCTACGTGGCAATACAGCCTGACGCTGAACAATACCGGTACTACCAGTATCGGCACATTCTGGTTCGCCTGGATTCCCGGCCAAAGCTACATGACGGTGAATCCGACAAATGTGATTGCTCCAAGCCAGTGGGAAAATGGTCCTGATTCACAACTGGTGGGTGGCGCTATTGGAGAAAAAGGAGCATCGATTGAATATCAGGCAACCAGCTCCGCCGGCTACCTCGCCGCCGGAAAGAGTCTGACCGGCTTTTCGTTTGATTCCACCGAATCGCCAACGGACCTGTTTGGAAGTGAAACATTTTTTAACAATGGCACGGCGACGCCCACAACGACCTCTTTTGTTTATTCGGGAGGGCCATTCAGTGACAGTGGATTTAAGCTGGTGGCCACGCCGGTCCCGGAACCGACCTCCCTGCTTCTTTTGGGGCTTGGAGGAATCGTACTGGCGGCGGGGAAATCCAGGCAGTTCCGCCGTACTTCGGTGACCGGTTAAGCTGTGCGCGTTCGCCAGCCACGGATGGCCTGGTCTCCTGATCATAAGGGGCCCGGATTATACTGAATTCGGCTCGCCGTGATACATTTACACGGGTGGATTTTACCACAAAATCTGCTCTTTATTGGTTTTTTCTGCCATCATCATGTATCGCCAGACGCCGAGCAGAGTCTAAGCGAAATGTGGCTGGAGTTTCGGCGGAAAATGTTCCGGCCGGGCAGTTGCAATAGGAAAAAGACGCCACGGTGTTAAGATATGGTGATGCAAGCCAATCCGGCCAATCAAGCCAGTCAGCTTCGCTACCAGGCGCTGGTGGAACTGCATTGGCAGGAATTGTACCGGTTTGCGTACCGCCTGTGCGGTGATCGACACTTGGCCGAGGATATGGTTCAGGAAACCTACTGTCAGGCGTGGAGGCATCTTTCCAGCCTGCAAAGTGATGAAACAGCACGGGCGTGGCTGTTTCAAATATTGCGCAGGCATTTCCTGCGCTGCGGTCGAAATTCGCGCCATCGCTCCACCCAGGATATTGCCAACTATGACCCGCCCACAACCGCAAGCCAAAGCGATGCCGCGGAACAACGTGATTCCATTCAAGTCGCCTTGACCATGCTGGAAGACAAATTCAAAGAACCACTGCTGATGGTGGCGGTGGGTGGGCTAACGTGTGATCAGGCGGCCAAAGAACTTGGCGTGCCATTGGGCACGGTGCTGTCGCGTATTTACCGCGCCCGGCAGATGATGAAAGCCCATTTTGATCAATTCGGCGAAGCAAAACATCAGCACGAGATTGAATCCAAAACGGCACATATAAAGAAAGGAGATGCGAATATCTGATTATGAGTGAAATGGGCGAAACAATTCAACCGCTGGCCCCGCTGCCGCCAGACCATCGGGAGTGCCGCAAAGCCTTGCGCCATCTGCTGGCATCCGATCCGACGGCCGCCGAAGAACTGGCCGCAGCCACCGCGGATTTCAATCAATTGAAATCACAATTGATCGACGCGGCGGCCAACCCGGAAATGGTTCCATCGCCTGAATTGCTGGCCCGACTGGCGCAAATACCACACCAGCATGTGGCGGAAAAGCCGCCGGCGGGACGCCTGTTCCGGTTCGTGGCCGTGGCCGCGGCCCTGCTGCTGGCTTGCTGGCTGGGCTGGAACATTCATCAGCGGCACAAGGCGGCGGCACTGCGGCAGTTCGCGCGCAGTGCAATGAATACAGTTCTGGCGTCGCCGCGGATTTCCGCCATCGCGTCGCGCGAACAGTTGTTGCGACAAATGAGTCGCATAAAACTCGGCTTTAAACCGGTCGTGTACAATTACTCGGGATTTCATCTAACCGGATACGCCGTGTGCCGGGTTGGTGACCGCACCGCCCTGCTTACCCGTTGGCAAAGCGGAAAGCTGGTCTGTTCCATGCTGCAAATGGCGGCTCGACCGGAGTGGCCCGTGCCCGTTGCCATGCGCAATGTGATACTGCACGGAAAGCCCGTGACGCCAGGCGGTTTTGCGATGCCGTATACGATTACTGTCTGGCGCACGCCCGCATCGAATTGCGACTGGGCGATGGTGCGCATCGGGACAGATATTTACACACCAACGCTTTATCCACCGAAAACAGATTGATCAATCGATGATCAGACCTTCGCGCAAATAATTTCAAAAAAGCCAAATTGCTTGGTCGCCAATCAGATCATCACGACCAGCTCATTCCATTGGACGCCACTGCGGGAACGGCATTTGTACAAATAATCCCAAGAGGATTTTCGAGTCGGAGCATTTCCAGCAGGAATTAAAAATCACTTTCTTGCGCCGCTGATATATACACATAGCGGGATATAAATAATAGTTGACTGATCGCGCATTATGCGGTGGCGGCATGATTTACCGCAGGCCGTAGCGGGCCATTTTGCGGTACAGCGTGCGCACGCTGATATTCAGCTTCGCCGCGGCTTGTGGCCGATCGCCGTTGCACTGCCCAAGCGCCTTTTCAATGGCCCCACGTTCGGCAAGGTCCAGTGTGGCGCTGTGGCTGAATTCACTGGCACTGGGGTTGCGGATATAGTCGGGCAGATCTGCGGTTAAAATAATTGGTTTCTGTTGCAGCACCAGCAGGCTTTCGAGCACATTGCGTAACTCGCGCACATTTCCCGGCCAGGCGTAGTGCTGCATCGCCTGAATAAAAGAAGGCTCAATTTCGGGAACCGGAATGGCATTTTCCGCACACAAGCGTTC
>JAJZEY010000274.1 GCA_021805585.1 Planctomycetota bacterium | reverse complement strand
CCTTTTTTTTTTGCGCGCCGCTTTTATTCAATCGGCCTGCAGCGAAGGGCTTGTGGGCCGTTCCTCCTTCTAATTTGCGGGCAAGGTCCCGATTGGAGGCTTGCGGCAAATGACATGAAGGCCATAAACCGTTCCGTCACCCGCAGATTCACGCGGAGTGCTCCACCAGGTGACCCGGAACCGCTTCTGACAACAAATGGCATGCGCCCGTGACTCAAGCTTTATGATCAGCGCTCTCTCATAAAATTTTTTCGTCCAGCCCAGGTTTAAGCGCATTGGCCACCCCTATAGCCACGCCCGTGACCTGCCGATCCCCCAATCTCCCGGCCTGAATCTTCAAAAATAAATTCGGCGGCCATGGTTTGTTACTCCTATCCGCGAAATCCGCGGTTCGTCCTAAATCCGCGGTTCATTATAAAGCTGACAAAACCGCGGATTTCACCGATAACGCGGATACGCCGGGCAATGGACGGCGCATAAATGTAATCGTAAAGCGAATGCGCCGTTCCCTTTCTAATTTGCGGGCAGCGTTCCGATTGCAGGCTTGCGGTGCTTGACATTAAGGCTATAAACCGTCCCGTCACCCGCGGATTCACGCGGAGTGCTCCACTATGAAGACAATATTCAGAACGCCGCGTTTGCCAGTCTGCGAATTTTGGAAGGAAGGCCTGAAAAATGCGGATTAAAAATTTAGAAATTAACCTTTTATGGGGCAAAAAAAAGGCCACCGCACGTGGGCGGTGGCCTTCAAAGTAATTAGCACTATGGTGTCTGCTGAAGCATTACCGGGCGGCGCGGCGGCGACGCAGAAGCAGTGGCAGGCCGCCTGCACATAAAAGCGCTACGCCCACAGGTTCCGGAACTTCGGCAACTGCGAAAGATGGGCCTGCGGAAGACGCCGTCGCGGGCACAAAGGTCAATTGGGTAACTTGTGTACCCCAGCTTGCCGCACCGTTGGCGAATTCAGCGAAACTGTAGAACACGCCGGCATTGTTCGGGTCGGTCGTTGTGACACTGTAATCACCCCATCGATTCAAATTATCCTGAGGGTCAAGCAAATAATAATCAGTGGTGCTGGCCTTCAATGTTTGTGGTGTACCGAAGGTAATTGTGTTATTCGTCGCATTATATGTGCCCGCCACCGCGCGGATGGTGATGAATTGCCCGTTGCCAGTGCCGCTTTCGTTAAAGGACAGCACAATTTGCCCGCTGGTGTTAACAGCCAGCGATCCGTACGCCAATGATTCGGTCGGATTGGCCGTATCGGTAAAAATCTGATCCACAACCGGCTTGTTATTGCCTGCGGCAACCGCAAACACGCGCAGTCCATTTACCACTGTGTTATTGGGGCCGGCAATGCCAATGGTTTGAACGCCCCAGATCAGCGGCGTGCCATTCACGCTTACCAGATTAAGTGCGGATGACAGGCGGCTGTCGCCGCCGTCAATTGTGTGAGCGGTTCCGGGCTGGCCCAACTGCTGCACGGTCTGGCCGACTTCATTAAAGGTGGTGTAAGTAGACGCCGATACCGTGGGGGCGTTGTTTAGTGTGGTAATCGTGGTCTGCTGCACGCCCGAATAACCGCCGTTCCCCAATACGTAGGCTGTACCAGGGGTGGTGGTCCCGGTGGACATATCATTGACCGCATTCGGAGTAAAGCCATAGGTGGTGGGGCTTAAATCGTACGAGGGTACAATTCCCGTGGTAGTCGGCGTAGTCGTTAATAGTGCCGCTTTCGGGATTGAAATGATTGTAATGCCGGCCCCAGCGGTGGCCACATCATTACCGGAACCGGCCGGGTAAAGATTGGCTCCAATTGTCACATAACCCGGTGAAACGCCGAGCGTTGGAAAATCCGCAAAATATCCGCTGCCGCTGGCGGCTTTAGCACCCGGAGCCTTCGCGCCGGTGCCATGGGCGGGGCTTGCACCCACAGTGCCCTGCCACGCACCAGTTGTGTTGACTGTTCCGTTCCAGGTCCCTGTGCCCCCACCATAGGTTGTTCCTTGCCAGGTGCCCGGCCCGGTATAACCTCCGCCCGCGTTGGGCAGCGACCCAGGAAGCGAAAAACCGTTCCAGCCTTGAGTCGGATTGGACGTTTTGGAAACCGCCAGAAGAATATCATTGGCATAACCCGAGGCGCTGAAACTGTCTTCCGTGGCAAACCATCGTTGGCTGTTCGAATCGTAGGTTAATCGCGGGTCAAACGGCACATTGGAAGCCCCGATTGTAATACCCGCATTGGTCCAGAAAGACGAATCCGTCATCTGAGAAACCAAGCTTGGTGTGGTGGTGGTGCCGGTCGTTGTCAGGCTCCACATGCCGACATACCCGTTAATAATCTGCATGGCATAGTTAGCTCCGGCAGTGCCGCCAACCGCGCCAGCCATATCCGGCGGATAGTCCTGTACTTGCACGTAATTAGCGCTGCCAGCCGCTCCATTGGCACCATAGGCACCACCCGCGAAGGTGGCTCCCACCGTAAGCGAAGCCGGTGTAGCCCCGAGGCTAAGCGAAGCCGTTAAACCCAAGGCTGAAGAAATCGCCAATGGACCAATCAGTTTCCGCATCACCTGACTCCTGAAATTACTGTCCGCATAAACCCAATTCAGAGCGCTAAGTTAATTATATAACTTAAACTGGCTCAACTGCCCGGGTAACGTGCGCATAGCCGCCCTTTAACCAGCAGAACAATGTGAAGAATATCCTCGTTGGCGGGAAAGTCAACCAACCTTGGGTGCCGGAAATAGGAAAAATCAGCCATGGCCCGCCCCGGCTGCTTTGGCCGCCCGGTCGTCGGGGTTTTAACAATCGGAATCAATTGTCCAGGAGCGGCGGCTTTCCCATCGCGAGCGGGCCGCCTGACAGGCAGCCGCTATCGTGCGGTCCCGATCCAGGCGTCCATTTCGGTGGCCGCATCCTGATCCGTCATCTGTTCGGGTGGATGCTTCATAAGTGCCGCACATATCGGCTTAAGCACCCCGCCCTGGCCGCGGTTTTGGGCCAGCCATGCACAGCGAACGGCATCCACTACAATCCCCGCACTGTTGGGCGAATCTTCCACGGAAAGCTTAAGGTCTAATTCCATAGGCAGGCCGCCAAATCCGCGGCCATTGATGCGAATATAACAGACCTTGTTGTCATGCAGGAATGGAATGTAATCCGACGGGCCGATGTGAATATTTTCCGCCTTCATACCGCCGCGCACCTGGCTGGTCACCGCCTCGGTTTTGCTGGTTTTTTTACTGGCCAGCCGCCCGCGTTCCAGCATATTCTGAAAATCATTGTTTCCGCCCACATTTAGCTGGTAACTCGTATCCACGGTAATGCCCCGCTGTTGCGCGATTAACATGAGCTGCCGATGTACGATAGTGGCACCGAACTGCGATTTGACATCGTCACCCACCAACGGCAGGCCCGCGTTTGCGAATTTTTCGGCCCACCCCGCATTGCTGGCGATAAACACCGGTATGCAGTTCACCATGCCAATGCCTGCGAAAAGGCAGGCCTCGGCATACAGTTCCGTCGCCCGTTGCGACCCTCTCCCGG
>JAJZEY010000220.1 GCA_021805585.1 Planctomycetota bacterium | reverse complement strand
GTGCACCAAAGTTAATGACCAGTTGTACCAGAACAAGGCCGCTAAAAGCCTTGTGCCGGCCTATCGCCTTGCCGCATTGCAGCAAAGCAATCCGGTGGCCTATCGCCAGATGACCATCGCCCAGGTGGCGGCGGCAATGCACGCGGATATGGTGATCTATGTGTTTGTTCAGAAGTTCCAGGTGCAGCTTGCCAGCGCCAAACAAATTACACGCGGCTATGGCATTTGTGCGGTAAAAGTTGTGCTGAAAAGCGGTAAACGCGTCTGGCCAAAAGACGCCACCGAAGGTTTTTCCGTGGCCGCGCATGTGCCGCCCAACCTGACGCGAACCCAAAGCACCGCGGATGTTGAAGCGCGGCTGCTGCGGAAACTTTCCCGCCGCATCGCCCGGATTTTCTATCTGCATGAAAACGGCTACACGCCCCATCAGGAGTAAGTTCGTTTCGCGGCCTTCGCGTAACCGGGGTGCCCTTTTTCGTGCCACGCTCTACTCTAAACCAGGGGGTATGACGCTTGGGATTAACGCCGCCTGAAGCAGGTTCTAATTCGATCGAATGCCCGGCCGGGCATGATCTTCTTTCTTTAATTCCCGGCCATTTTCATAGCTTGCGCGGCGGCAAGGGGTGGGCCTGCCGAAATTCCCTTATTTGTTCGGCAATTGCCATCGTGTTATTTTCAGTCCACGCTGTGCCGATGGCCCACGCTGCATCCGTCCGAACGGCCACCGGTGGGGCGCAGCACGGCCCGGTCGCAACCGATTATCTGGCATTGTTTAACCAGCGTTTTGGCCGCGGCGTGACCGCCTTGAACAACGCTGCTGTGCCGGTTTTAATTTTAAATCGCCCCGGCTCGTTCAAAGTCTCCTATGAAAAATTTAATGGCAAGAACTGGTCAGCTGTTCCATTGCCGGGCGGCGAAATCCGCTTCTGTCAGGCACTGGGCATAACCCGCGCGGATCTGCGCGGACCGGTTTACGGCGATTATGTCCAATTTGCCGCCATGCTTCGCCACGGCCTTCGCGATGGTGCCACACCCGACGCGGGATTCGTGGCACCGGTTCCCGGATATATCGCGGGTCGCTTCATGCAAGAGCCATGGAAATACAAGCCGAATCCGTGGATTGAAATCTGGCTGCGAAAACAGAAGCCGGCCTTCCGCGTGCTGGTCGCGGCCAGCCACCGTCCGAAGTTTTTTATTCCCCTGTTGCCAATTCATGCGGGCGGTCCAAATTCCATTTCCACGGTGTCCAATCTGGATCGCGGTACCGGCGAAGTGCAAGCCATGTGTGAGGACCTTAGCGCACGGGCGATGATGGAACTATCTGAAAAGCACATTCGCCGCTGCCGGCGCGACCTTCTGGCGGCGCACCGGTTTTTCATATTAATGACCCGGGAACATACGGAGCTGGCTATCCTGGCGGGATTCTCACTGGCTTACGAAGTTATGGACGCGGAGCGAACGCTTGCCGCGTCGGGCCAACTTTCCGCCACATCGGCCCGGCGGTTCTTAAAGGAAATACAAAGCCTTCCGGCACCTGTTTCCCTTGCGGAATCCAATGACACAATCGGACGATGGCAGCTGCTTTCCACGCTTGAGTTTCTGGCCAAGCACCCGTCCATTCGCGCCAAGGTAATTCAGAATGGACTTTGGCCCAAAATAGCTCAAAAATGGACTTCCAGACAATATCTGGCGGCTATTCCGGCGTTTAACGATCTGGTGAATCGGATGGTGCAAATAGACCGAATCAACAACCCGACGCGTCAGATTCAGCGGCTGTCGGCAATGCTGCGAATATGGCAAAAATCACCGGATTCATACCAAAATGCTTTTGCCGCGCTGCATTCCGGACGGGTGAATGCGTACATGGTTCAGGAGATCGATGCGTTCGCGGCGGATAGCCGCGTGACTGATATTTGTCTGGCGATTGCGGCATTCAAAAGCGCACATGGCCATTTTCCCGCGAGCTTAAACCAATTGGCACCGACCTATTTTGTACGCCTGCCGCGCAATCCGTTTACCGGAAAGCCGTTCCAATACGCCGCCAGTTCAACCAAATGCAGGATCACCAGCTATGAAAACTTTCCCCCCACGGTGGCCGTTGGCATCAACCTGTTCCCGCTGCCTCCCCTGATTGTGCGCATGCACGCCCGTTAAGTTCGCCGCAGATGGCACAAGCGGATTTCAATCCGCCGCGTAAATGCGGCCCAGAAGAGTGAGCGATCCATTTTTATGAAACAGGGCGGATGTGCCCAGCGCGGTGTAGCGCGATTTTTGTGCCGGAAACCAGGCATAACATTGCACGAATTTCATGCGATTCATCGCGGGAAGAACAATTCGCATGAATCGGGCGATGACCTGCGGCGAATATATGTTCGGCCGTGTGCGATTTGCGCTCCAGTCGCCCACGGCGAATTCAGTTACCCAGACGGGCCGGTGGTACATCAGATGAATCCGGTTGAGCATTTCCAGAAAGGCGGCGGCATTGGGGCCGCCGTACCAATGAATGCAGATAAAATTGACCCGATAGTGCCGCAACCATGCGCCGTGCATGAACGCTCGCATCCAGGAATTATCCGGATGCACACACGCGGGACTGCCCAGCATCATGCCTGTGGATTCAAGTTTCGGCCACGCTTTCAGGGCGGTGGCGACGGTCAAATTCGCCTGGCCTTTCCCGTCAGGTTCGTTAAAAGTCAGGAGGTATTTTTGCAGGCCCGCTCTGTGCTGCTTTTTAAGCCATGATACGCCGGCATGAAGACCACCGGGCCAATAGCCCCAGATCATCGGGACAAAATGAGTCCTTTTGGGCGGCCGTGCGCCGGGGTGTAATCCCCAGTTGTACACCCAACTGACATGCAGTTGGCGCAGCATGGTTCGCCATTGCTTTCCTCCACCACCAGAACCCAGTCCGATCCCTTTTTTGGGTGAGTGCCATGCCAATCGAACGCCGGATGCAGGCGAATTCGCTGCGCGCAGGCTCGCGGTGATAAATGCGGGCATTGCAAGGCCGCCCACGGTAACCACCGCGACAATTGCCATCAAACGCGAAACCAGCCTGGTAAAACTGCTTGTCATTGTGTTGCAGTGTAGTGTCCGGCCGGGAACAAAACCAGTCCGCGGCGGATTATTCCCCGTACTTTTGTATCCACTGTCGGCGGGCTTGCCGGTGCAAGGATTATCAGCCGAGAAACATTGCCGCAATGGCCGCCGTGCCGTCTAGAATTCGTCGGGCAGGCCGCACCAGGTATTTGAGTCGCTCTCCAATATAAACCTTGCCGATATCGCGTGTCAGCGGGTCGAATGCTTTGGGCAGAAGGCACTGTTCAATGCGGCTGTCGGCATCCGCCAATAAGCGGGCGATACGGGCAAGCTCGGTTGTGGCCGCCCTTTTGTCCGGTGCCAGCAGAGCGGCATAGGCCTGTAGCGCCAGGTCGGCAACGCCCGCCTTTTCACTGGATTGGGCGGTACTTTTGTGATGCCAGAGGCGGTCATTTAAAAATGTGTCAACCAGACCCGCTCCCATGGAATGAAGGCCCGGAAACTGGAAATGGCA